>NZ_JBIVOJ010000006.1:0-277055 GCF_044754065.1 Psychrobacillus sp. NPDC093180
CCTGAGCCAGGATCAAACTCTCCATAATAGAGAACTTAAAAAGCTCATTTTGTTTTGCTGGCATCATCATTAAATGATGTCATAATTGTTTTGCTATAAGACTAACAAGTTAATCTGAATAGCTTATATCTTAACGTTTTGCATGTTCAGTTTTCAATGTTCATGTTGCCGTCTCGTTTTGACGACTTTATTAGTATAACTTCTTTCGGATTAGATGTCAAACATTTTTTTGAAATATTTCAAATCGTTTGAATGTCGTTCCGAAGGACAAGTATTAATATACCTGTTTATAAATAAAAAAGCAACCCTTTTTCTAAAAAAACTTCAATAAATTTATTCTATCTTATTATTACTACTTCTAAACCTCTCAATCCTAATTAATTTAAATACCCAAGGATTAAGAAAGCGGAAAAAATCCAAATAGGATTAAACCCGTTAATAATGGGTATTACATATCAATAAAGCTCTAAAGAGTCAATTATGATATACGTCGATATTTTTCCTCATATATATAATAAATACTCAACTTATCATTTTAAAAATATAGGGGGAATACATAATGGAATGGTTGCCAGATATAAGCGGTAGCGCTGAAATCATATTTAAATTAGCTATTGCCGCATTATTAAGTTTAATAATAGGTATAGAGAGGGAACTAAAAAAGAAACCAGTTGGGTTAAAAACTAGCATCGTTATCGCTACATTTAGTTGCCTGCTGACATACATATCGATTGAATCCGCATACAAAGCTCACCCACATGAAGGTATTAACATAACAATGGATCCTCTGCGCTTAGCCGCTCAGATTGTAAGTGGTATTGGTTTCCTTGGCGCAGGGGTTATTCTTCGTAGAGGTAACGATAGTATTACTGGTTTAACGACTGCTGCTATGATTTGGGGCGCAGGTGGAATTGGTATTGCCGTTGGTGCAGGATTTTATTTTGAGGCAGCACTAAGTGTATGTATCGTCTTAATCGGTATTGAGATAATTCCCCCGTTAATGGCGAAAATAGGACCTAAAAGATTGAGATCAAAAGAATTGTCACTAATTGTAATAGTTTCAAATACAGAAAGCATTGCGAAAGTATATGATTTTCTTCAAGCTAGCGGTCTTTATATAGAAAGTATTCGGATAAAAGATGTTGTTTTAGACAATAATATCATCAAGCATGAAATCGATTTACGGTTATCTATAGTCACTAAAAAAAATACGGTAGAATTCTATAATACAATCAAAAAACAGAAATTTATTGAAACTGTGGAAGTAGAATCTATCTGACAGGAGGAGTCATTCGTATGAAAGGATTTTTTAAGTTACTAAAAGGGGGAAATATCCCTTCTTTGACTGCTGCAATTGTCAATACCATTATTGCAGCTTTAAAAGCCGGGGCATTCTTCTTAACTGGTAATGTAGCCATGTTCGCAGAAATGATGCACTCCATCGGGGATGCGGCGAATCAATTTTTCGTATTTATCGGTTCTGCCCTATCAAAGAAAGCCCCTACTCCAAGGTTTCCCAATGGATTTGGTCGTTTAGTTAATCTTGTCTGTTTAGGAGCCGTATTATTAGTTGGAATTCTTTCTTACGAGACTATTAAAGAAGGATGGCATCATATTCAGCATCCGGTTGCTGCTAGTGGTTTTGTTATTAGTTTGATCGTTTTGGGAATCTCGATTATTTTAGAATTTGCCGTTTTATACAAAGCAGGTAAAGAAATTTTGCACGAAGTAAATATAAAAGGTGGCTTTCTTGCACCACTTACGACGAGTTTTGCAAATCTCAATAGGGCAAAGCCTGCGACGAAACTCGTTTTTATGGAAGACTTAGTAGCTACATCTGGTGGAATTCTTGCATTTATCGCAGTATTAATTTCACATTTTACAGGATTTCTACAAGCTGAAGGGATAGCCTCCATCCTCATTGGGGTCATGATGTTTTACGTAGTAGGTAAGGTCTTTTTAGACAATGCTAGGGGTGTTCTAGGGGAAACAGATGAGCAAATGCTTGTACATATTGCACATGTTATATCCGAAAACCCCAATGTAAAGGATATTAAAGAATTAGAAGTAATCAAAGAAGGTGAATTTTTGCACGTCAATTTAGTTGCAGAAATAGATCCAACACTTTCGTTCGCCAAAGTAGATGATATTCATGATGTATTGAAAGAACTTATTTTAAATCAGCAAGGTGTAACAGATGTCACCATCTCATTCGATGAAGATGACGGCATTAGAACGTGGACCACTCATCGAGACCAACATACAATATTAAAAACACATGATTGAGCAGTTGCTCCCTCATGTGTTTTCTTTTTATATATTAACTTTTTACTCAGCATAAACCAATGCTTGCATTTTTTTATAGACATGCAGTTAAGATTGCTTTTGTATCCTCTGCATCCAGCTTGTTAAAATTACCGAATTCTCCGTTGACCATTGCTTTTTCTACCATTAGATCAATTTGAGAATCATCTATATTATAGTCAGCTAAATTCGTCGGTGCACCGAGCGAAGACCAAAACGATACTAATCGATCAATTCCTTCTAGTGCGACTTCCTCTGCCGATTTACCGGTTGGATCCACTTGAAAAACTTTTTCTGCTAACTTTGCAAAGCGCTCTGGATTTACATGAACATTATGGCGCATCCATCTTGGGAAAATGATAGCTAGTCCTCCAGCATGAGGAATATCATATACCGCTGAAACAGCATGCTCTATATTATGACTAGCCCAATCTCCGATGTAACCCATTCGTAAGAAGTTGTTTAATCCCATAGTACCTGCGTATAAAATCGTTTCTCGCAGCTCATAGTTTTCCAAATCCTTCACTAACTTCGGTGCCGTTTCAATCACAGCACGAAGGACACCCTCAATCATTTCATCATGCACAGGAGTATTTGTCGCTTCATTGTAATATTGTTCAAACATATGAGACATCATATCGACAATACCGTAAACCGTTTGATCCAGAGGAACTGTAAACGTATGTACTGGATCCAAAATTGAAAATTTCGGGAATACGAGCGGACTTCCCCATCCGTATTTTTCTTGTGTGTCTTCATTTGTAATAACAGAACCTGAATTCATCTCTGAACCTGTCGCCGCTAATGTTAAGACCGTCCCGAATGGAAGCGCTTCTTTTGGTACTGCTTTACGGGTCACTAAATCCCATGCGTCTCCATCATATTTTGCAGCAGCTACGATTAGTTTCGTACAATCGATAACGGAACCACCACCAACTGCTAGTACAACGTCAATTCCTTCTGTTTTACAAATTTCTGCTCCGCGCTTTGCTGTAGAAAGTCTTGGATTTGGTTCAACTCCCGGTAATTCAAATACTTGCATGTCCGCTTCTTTTAAAGCTGTCATCACTTGATCATATAGGCCGTTTTTCTTTATACTACCACCACCATATACTACAAGAACTTTTTGACCGTAACTGGCAAGCTCATTCGGTAATTTCTCTAATTGCCCTTTTCCGAATATTAATTTTACAGGATTATAAAATGAGAATGCATTCATTGAAACTTCCTCCTTTAATTCTATCTACTTTAATGATAATAAAAACCGCTTGTATTTTACAAGCGGTTTTTATGTATGACTAACTTATTATACCCAACCACGGAAGCGTGATGCTTCTGCTGTTCTGCGTACCCCAACCATGTAAGCAGCTAGACGCATATTGATATTGCGAGTTGATGCTACTTCATAGATATTATCAAAAGCTTCTACCATTTTTTTCACTAATTTTTCGTTTACTTCGTCTTCTGTCCAGTAATAACCTTGGTTATTTTGTACCCATTCAAAATAAGAAACCGTTACTCCTCCTGCGCTAGCTAATACGTCAGGAACTAATAGAATACCTCTATCATAAAGGATTCTAGTAGCTTCAGAAGTTGTTGGCCCATTCGCCGCTTCTACTACAATAGTAGCTTTGATATTATGAGCATTTTCTGAAGTAATTTGGTTCTCAATTGCTGCTGGAACCAATATATCACAATCTAACTCTAACAGTTCTTGGTTAGAAATTGTATTTTCAAATAGTGTTGTAACTGTACCAAAGCTATCGCGACGATCCAATAAATAATCGATATCTAAACCGTTAGGGTCATGTAAAGCTCCGTAAGCATCAGAAATACCAATAACTTTTGCACCTTGATCACTCAAAAACTTAGCTAAGAAGCTTCCAGCATTACCAAAACCTTGGATAACTACACGTGCACCTTGCATATCGATATTACGTTTTTTTGCTGCTTCATTAATAACAATAGTAACACCTTGTGCAGTAGCACGATCGCGACCCTGTGATCCGCCAAGTACAAGTGGTTTACCAGTAATGAAACCTGGTGAGTTGAATTGGTCCATACGACTATACTCATCCATCATCCATGCCATAATTTGTGCGTTTGTAAACACATCTGGAGCTGGAATATCTTTTGTTGGTCCAACAATCTGACCAATTGCACGTACATAACCACGACTTAATCGTTCAATTTCTCCCATGGACATTTCACGTGGATCACAAGCTACTCCACCTTTACCTCCACCATATGGAAGATCAACGATTCCAGCTTTCAGTGTCATCCACATAGAAAGTGCTTTCATTTCCTCTTGCGTTACTGCTGGATGGAAACGTACTCCACCCTTTGTAGGTCCAACTGCATCATTATGTTGAGCACGGTAACCTGTAAATACTTTTACTGTATTATCATCCATTCTTACTGGAATGCGAACTTCCATCATGCGAAGTGGTTCTTTCAGTAACTCATACATTGCTTCGTCATAACCTAATTTTTGCAGTGCCTCTTTAATGACAGCCTGGGTTGATGTGAACAGGTTTAAATTTTCAGCCATTTGATTATTTCGCCTCTTTAATTCATAATTATTTCTTCGGAATCATTGTAACATACATTACTTCCTATTTGTCTATGATTTATTGATTGCTAAATACTTTTTTTATTTTGTCGATTGCCCAATCTAGGTCTTCTTTTGAAATCACTAGAGGTGGTGCAAAACGGATCACCGTGTCATGTGTTTCTTTACATAATAATCCTAGTTCTTTTAACTGCTCGCAATATGGGCGAGCCTCTTCTGTTAGTTCCATACCGATAAACAATCCACGTCCACGAACTTCTTTAATAGAAGAATGTTGGATTTCTTTTAATGCATTCATGAAGTATTCACCTAGCTCTAATGAACGTTCTGCAAGTTTCTCATCCGTTAATACATTTAATGAAGCAACGGATACTGCACAAGCTAAAGGATTTCCTCCAAATGTAGAACCATGTGATCCTGGATTGAATACCTCAAGTACACTACGGTCAGCAACTACACATGAAATTGGGAATACCCCACCACCAAGTGCTTTACCTAGGATGTACATATCCGGATTTACATCTTCCCATTCACAAGCGAACATTTTACCAGTACGCGCAAGACCTGCTTGAATCTCATCTGCGATAAACAACACATTATTTTCTTTACATAGTTCATAAGCTGCTTTCATAAATCCAGCTGGTGGAATTAGAATTCCTGCTTCCCCTTGAATAGGTTCGATTAGGAATGCCGCAGTATTTGGTGTAATAGCTGCTTTAAGTGCTTCTAAGTCTCCGTAAGGGATTAAGTTAATACCAGGTAACATTGGTCCAAAGCCACGTTTATATTCCGGATCCGATGATAGAGATACGGCTGTCATTGTACGACCATGGAAGTTTCCATTACATGCGATGACTTCCGCTTGGCCTTCTGCAACTCCTTTTACATCATAAGCCCAGCGACGAGCAGCTTTAAATGCAGTTTCTACCGCTTCTGCTCCAGTGTTCATTGGCAATACCATTTCTTTTCCTGTAATTTCACTCACTTTTTCATACCATGGTCCTAATTGGTCATTGTGAAATGCGCGAGATGTTAAAGTAACACGATCTGCTTGGTCTTTTAACGCTTGAATAATTTTAGGATGACGATGCCCTTGGTTCACTGCAGAGTATGCAGAAAGCATATCCATATATTTATTACCCTCTGGATCTTTTACCCAAACACCCTCTGCTTCCGAAATAACGATTGGAAGTGGATTGTAGTTATTTGCACCAAATTTATCTGTTTGATCAATCACATGTTGTGAGTTTGTCATCTTCATTTCCCCCGTTTCTTAGTTAGAAAAGCGCAAGCCGCCTATATCTGCCCACAAGAGGCAAAGCACTGTATATCCATCGATACTTAAATAAAAATAAGAAAGTATTTACTTTCTCTTTTGTTTTATAAATAGGTAGACCCACCAAAGATGTGCCTACCTATTTAGTGTTATATAGTATTAAAGCATTTCAGAAGTTGTTTTTGCTTGCATATGAAGAACAATATAATCTGGTCCGCCAGCTTTTGAATCTGTACCAGACATATTGAATCCACCAAATGGTTGGTATCCTACAATCGCACCTGTACATCCACGGTTAAAGTAAAGGTTACCAACATGGAAATCTTCACGAGCTTTTTCCAGGTTCATGCGGTTATTTGTAATAACTGCTCCAGTTAAACCGTATTCCGTATTGTTCGCAATATCAATTGCTTCGTCGAAATCTTTTGCTTTTGTAAGCCCAACAACTGGACCGAAGATTTCTTCTTGCATAATACGCGCAGTTGGAGATAGATCTGCAATAACTGTTGGTTGGATGAAATAACCTTCTGAATCATCACCAGTACCACCAGCTACTAAACGGCCTTCTCCTTTACCAATTTCAATGTATTCCATAATTTTATTGAATGCAGAACCATCGATAACTGGACCAACGAAGTGCTCGTCATTATCAGGAACTCCTACTGTTAATGCATTTGTTAACTCTTCTACTCGATTTACTACTTGATCATATACATCTTCCACAATTACAGCACGAGAACATGCCGAACATTTTTGACCACTAAAACCGAATGCAGATTTTACGATAGATTGAGCAGCTAGTTCTAAGTCTGCTTCTTTATCTACTACGATTGTATCTTTACCACCCATTTCAAGGATCGTACGTTTAATCCAAATTTGACCATCTGCCAATTTAGATGATTTTTCAACGATTCCTAAACCAACATCACGAGAACCAGTGAAGCTGATTAGACGGGTACGTGGATGCTCAACTAAGAAGTCACCAATTTCTGCACCTGAACCAGGGATGAAGTTAACTACGCCAGCAGGCATACCAGCTTCTTCTAATACTTCTACAAATTTATAAGAAACGATTGGTGTAGTCGATGCAGGTTTTAATAATACTGTATTACCAGCAACCATTGCTGCAACTGTAGTACCAGCCATAATAGCAAATGGGAAGTTCCATGGAGAAATAACTACTGCTACTCCTAATGGAATATAGTCGTAACGGTTATATTCGCCTGGACGGCTTTCAACTGGAACACCATCTTTTAAACGTAACATCTGGCGACCATAATATTCTAAGAAATCGATTGCTTCAGCTGCTTCTACATCAGCTTCAACCCATGTTTTCCCCGCTTCTTTTGATAATAATGCAGAGAATTCAGCTTTACGACGACGCATAATTGCTGCTGCTTTGAAAAGTACATCTGCACGTACTTCTGGTTTAACTTTTTTCCATGTGTTAAATGTTTCATCTGCAATGTCCATCGCTTTAGAAGCAATGTCTCTCGTCGCTTTTGAAACAATCCCTACCACTTGTTCTTTCTTTGCTGGGTTATAAGAAGTGATTTTACCTTCAGTAGTAATACGCTCTCCACCAACGATTAATGGATACTCTTCACCTAAATATGCTTCAACTACTTTATATCCTTCTTTAATCGCATTTTTGTTTTCTTCTTTGGAGAAGTCTGTGAATGGTTCGTGTTTATAAGGTAACATGTAAATCCTCCTTTAATTGTTAGTGCAAAAATAATTTGCGTTTATAAATCATTTACATATATAATAATGCAAAAGATTGTTGCGTTTTTCAAGTATTAAATTTTAAAATGTTAAAAAAATTTTTGAGGTGAGCTAGATGAAGGACCAATTGAGTAAGCTTCTCCCTTTTTATAAGTTTGCTACAGGGCATGTATCTGTAGGAATTCATGCTGTTGATATAACAGGAAAAACGATTATTTATAATGAAAAAATGAAAGAAATTGAAGGTCTAGATTCAGTAGATGTAGTCGACCGATCCATTTTGGACCTTTTTCAATTTGAGCAACAAGAAAGTACCTTGTTAAAAGTATTGCACAGTGAAAAACCTGTTTTACGTGTTAAACAAACGTATTGGAATAGAAATGGGCAAGAAATAACCACAATCAACGATACATACCCTATTTTCGAAAATAGTAAACTGATTGGTGCGATTGAATTTTCCCGAGATATTACAACATTGGAACGGCTAATATACCAGCCTCTAAAAAGGTATAATGAAGCGATTACCCTCTCCACTATTACGGCAGCATCTCAACTTATGAAGGATGTAAAGGAACGATCTATTAAAGCTGCCCATGTACGAATGCCCGTACTACTTACCGGAGAAGCCGGCACTGGGAAAGACCTAATCGCTGAAGCTATACACCATCAGCTTTCCCCTCCGAATGAACAATTTATCAGCTTGTATTGTCATAGTTCGGATAAACATTTAATAGACAAATTTGAAAAAGAGCTTAGATCTCTATCGAACTGCACTATATTTTGTGAAAGAATCGATTTATTATCCATCGATTTACAAATTAAGCTGTTAGATATTTTAAATGCAAATAGCAATAGTAAAAATTTGTATATAGCAAGTATCGGATTAGACCCAATCGATCTAATCGCAAAGAAACAATTAAGCAAGGAACTGTATTATTATTTTACAACTGTCACGATTAATATTCCGCCACTCAGAGAGCGAATGGAAGATATATTACCTTTTGTAGAAGATTATTTTCATCGTTATTTAAATCGGTATGGCTCTACCATTAAAGAAATAGAAGAAGATGTTATCGAAGCGCTATTAAGTTATGACTGGCCAGGAAATCTCAAAGAACTAGAGTTACTTTTAGATGAGATTAGTTCGATGATTACTACGGAAAGAATATTGAAGTTTGATATGCTGCCTCTACATTTTAAGTTAAAAGTACAAGATTTCAACGAATCATCGAAAAAAGCAGAGGACTTTGTTATCTCTTCTGATAAGGACTTGCTGCCATTGGATGAGTATTTGAGAGAAGCCGAAGCTTATTACTTACAAAAAGCGATGGATAAACATGATGGGAATGTGACTAAGGCTGCGGAAGCTTTAGGAATGAGCAGACAAAACCTACAATATCGATTACGTAAAATAAAAAATGGAAGCACTCCTCAATAAGAGCTGCTTCCATTTTTTAATCAAAGGACGATTAGATCGATTTTTTAATCCACTCGCCTAATTTTTCTTTTAGTGTGTTAAAGCCTTCCACGTCATGTTCATCTACACGGGCTTGTAGTGTTTTACGTGGCTTATCTTCTTTTTTAGGAACGACTGGTTTTTCTTGAAGCTCACGGATGGATAAACTAATTTTTCCCGCCTCGTCGTCTATTTCAAGAATCTTCACATCCACCTCTTCGCCAACTGTTAAAAACTCCCCAACTTCTTTCACGTATCCATAGGTTATTTCAGAAATATGCACTAGTCCTTGTGTATGTTCATCTAAACCAACGAATGCTCCGTAAGGCTGAATACCCGTTACTTTGCCCGTGACCACATCTCCTACCTTATAAATTTTTGTCATAATACCCGTTCCTACTTTCTTTATATACGTTATAGTCACGGTAAATTATAACATATCGGTATACCGACTAGCAAAAATCACTGAGTGGGCATGAATGCAACTCGCCAACCGTTTTCTGTGTGGATCACCGCAAAACCAATTACTTCGTCGTGCATGTAAAGAGTACGATCAGGATGAAGCGTTAATACTACATACCCCTTTTTATCAGAACGTTGTTCAAAATGTAGCGAAGAAAACTCCTTGCGAAAATCTGTTATCTTTTGATGCGGAGGCTTCATATATTCTTCTTTGGGAATTTGTTGATACTGATCATCTTTAATATACAGTTCATATTTCGTTTCTTTATCACCTAGTTGAGCACAGTAATAATATAGCCCAACTATTTCTTCTGGTTTAGCATCTTTTAAAACTGTTTGATCATGAGCCCCTGCGAATAACTTATATAACGCATGAACTCTTTGAACAAAATTGTCATCCACAGATGTTTCGTTTTTTCCAGATGGCAGATTTTCTATAAATGGTCCTAAGTCTCCATTGATTGCTAAATGAAGTGCATCATCGATATCTCCATAATTAAGGCTTTCCCAACTATCAGATTTCCTCCAATTACTTGCTTCAAATTCTTTTACAATTGGAGGTAGAATATAATTGACCGGTGAATTGCTAGTTTGTGACATCATTGCTTTCCATAACTGACGATATTCTTCCTTCACTTTTCCATCATCACCATAAATAGATTGATCCTTAGTGCCTTTTACAACTGCATGAAAGATTTCTGTGTAATATCCTTTCATCGTTGATATATTACTATAGTAATCAAAGCTTTCTAATAAACTATTCTCAAACATCATCATAGCAGCTACCGAATCCTCTAGGGAATAAACAAGCTCTCCTGCATAAGTATATGGTTCTTGCTCAAGCATTTCTAAATATCCCGCAACTGTTGGAACTAAAAATGCTTTGAGCGCTAGATAATCATCATTACCATTAAAATGGAATTCCCCATTCTCTAAATATAAACCTTCCCCTTCAAGAGAAACAACTTGTTTTTTGGTTACATTTTGCTTTTTATTAAAATAAATCTTTAAATCTATAATTTTCGAGTAATAGGAATTAAAAAACTGCGAAGTCTTTGCTTCATCTAATTTTTCCTGCTGTTTTAATATATCACCCACCATTTCTGAAGGTAGATGAATATTATTAACCGCTTTTCCAAACAACTCCTTGTATCGATCTTTAGAAGTGTAATAATTGGATTCATATGTTTGTTTTGAAAAATAATCTATAGATGATGCAAACCCATCTGCTTGCTGAACAAAAGATAGTGTTTTAAAATCCTTAGCTGGTATATCTAGTACTAGACGTCTTTTTTCTCTTTCTTTTTCGTATTGATCCTTCAAACTTTTTGCATATTCTATCAAATCATCCGTTTGCTCCAGTTCTTCTTGCTTGTTTTGACTATTTTTTATCCCTCCACCTTCCAAATAATCTGCACTTAACACTCCGATGATAAAAACACTAGCGATACTCACAGCCCAAACTGTTACTCGTTGCCATTTCGTTCCTTTGTTTTTCTTTTCATTTACTTGCGGTGCTTCCTCTATCTTGTTTAATATGGCATCTACATCCATTTCCGATGGGATTCGCTCATATGAATCTTTCAATAAATGCAAGCGTTCTTCTAATCGTTTATCGTCCATGCTCAGTACCTCCGTTCATTTCTAGGGCAGTTTTCAAATGACCTTTTGCTCGAAGTAACCTTATTTTAATCGTGGAAATTGGAACATTTAGTACTTCACTTATTTGTACATAGGATAATTCATGAAAATAGAAAAGGATGATTGGGTGTCGATACTTTTCATCTAACGATTGAATTGCTTTATGTAATTCTTGATCTTCTTCAAATACTAAAATTCTATCTTCTGCTGATTTTGTGCAATAGGATGTAGTTACATTACGCGTCAGTTTTTCTTCTTTCGCCTTTTCTCTTGTTTCCTTACGGTAATAATCCCTTGTTGCGTTTAATGTTATTTTGTATAACCACGTCGTAAAACGTTCATGCTTAAATTGAGGCAAAAAACGATATAGCTTAACAAATACTTCTTGTGTAACATCTGGTAAATCATTTGCTTTTACTCCGCATTGATAAGCAAACTTTTCTACCGTTCGATGATGTATTTGAATTAGCTCCGCATATGCTTTTTTATCTCCTTTTTGCGCACGCTCAATCATTTCACTATTATGCATTGCTCCCCCTCACTCTCTCTTGTTGTATAGGTGATACGAAAGATAATTCTAGAATGTTTCAAAATAAGTCTACATTTTCTCTTTAACCTCGTGTACAATAAGACCGTTCTACCTGAAGGAGGAGTTATTTTTGGCAAAAAGAGATCGTTTCGGATCGAAAATTGGATTTATATTAGCTGCGGCCGGAAGTGCAATCGGCTTAGGGGCTATTTGGAAGTTTCCGTATATGGCAGGAACTAATGGTGGTAGTGTCTTTCTTATACTTTTCATTATTAGTACACTTTTAATTGGTCTTCCTATTTTACTTGCAGAATTTGTAATCGGAAGACGTGGACAAGCAGACCCTGTCACTTCTTTCAAAAAACAGGCTCCAGGAAAACCATGGTATCTGTTAGGTTGGTCCGGATTAATATTTTCATCTATTATTTTATCCTTTTATAGCGTTGTAGGCGGATGGATCTTAAGTTATCTAGTCCGAGCTATATTTTTTAAACTGAAAGGCGGAAGCGAAAATTACTTCGGTGAGTTATTTGGTTCTATTATCCAAAATCCTTGGGAAGTAATCATTGCACAAGGAGCATTTATGCTCTTAACCATCTGGATTGTACAAGGTGGTATCAAAGGCGGTATTGAACGTGCTAGTAAGTGGATGATGCCTCTTTTATTTGTCTTCTTTATCGCACTTGTCATACGATCATTAACACTTGATGGCGCAATGGAAGGGATTAAATTTTTGTTTGTCCCAGATTGGTCTTATTTTAACGGAAAAACAATTCTGCTGGCACTTGGACAAGCTTTCTTCTCTCTAAGCGTTGGAGTAGCCGTGATGATTACATATGCTTCTTATTTATCAAAAGAAGAAAAACTAGGAAGTTCTGCGTTAAATGTATCCCTGATGAATATCGGAGTTTCCATATTAGCTGGACTTGTTATATTCCCTGCTGTTTTCGCACTAGGGTACACTCCCGATCAAGGACCTGGTTTGGCATTCATTATCTTACCTGCAGTATTTGAACAAATACCTTTCGGTGCATTTTTTATGATTATTTTCTTTATCTTACTGCTTTTCGCTACTCTGACATCGTCTATCTCGATGTTAGAAATATCTGTATCTATTGGAATTCGTTCTAATTATGACCGCCGTAGAAAAGCCTCTTGGATTTACGGCATAATTATCTTCTTAGTAGGAATTCCAAGCGCATTATCTTTTGGAGTACTTTCTGATCTACATATTATAGGAATGACTGTTTTTGACTTTGCGGATTTTATCACCAGCAGTTTTGGATTACCTTTAGGTGCATTTTTCATATCCTTATTTGCTGGTTATCAATTAACGAAGGCAGAACTTTCCAATGAGTTAAAGTTAGGGCATTCCTTGTTTAGTACATGGTATTTTATCGTTCGTCTTGCTGCTCCTATCGCAATCATTATTATTTTTGTGCAAGGAATCATTAAATTGTTTTTGTAATAAAGTGAAACTACAATCAGTAGGAGGGTCTTCATCCCCCACTGATTGTTAGTTATGCCCCACATGATGTGGGACACACAGATGTTGCAAACGCTCTTTTATTTTGCGACGAGCTTTGCGCAGGAGCAGCACGATGTTGCGTACTTAGTCTGGGATCATTTCATCGGGCGCATGCCAGCAGTTGATCTCCCACTTATCTTTTCGTTTTTCTTCAATCTTGAAGCGGGAGTCTTACTGCCCGTTAATGCGGGATAAAGTGAAACTTCAATCAGTGGGGGGTTTTCTTCCCCCCCTGATTGTTAGTTGAACCAATCGGGCTTTTACGGGCAGTTGATCTCCCATTTATCTCTTCGCTTTTCTTTAATCTTGAAGTGGGAGTCTTACTGCCCGTTAATGCGGGATAAAAGTACTTTTTCTGTCAATACTTCAAAGCTGTTCTAAAAAGAATTGTGCTATAATATAGTAACAATTAAGACTTTTAAAGAGGTGGATGAATTTATGAAAAAAGAATTGCACGAACAATTACGACAACTAAGAGAAGAGCGTAATATTTCTTTAGAAACACTTGCTTTAAAAACAAGAATTGGTACAGGAAAACTAGAGGCATATGAATCAGGCAACGAAACACCATCTGTCCAAACCATCTTAAAATTATCGAACGCATTGGAAGTACCAGCATCCAATTTATTAGATGGCTTACAAGATGCATAAAACAAAAAAGCTTTCGGGATCTACTGAAACCGAAAGCTTTTTTTATTAAATAATACATTTCATTTCATATTTTAAGGCAATCAACTTATATGAAATTTCTACACATTTTTCAAGTGGTATCCACTGCTCGAACGAATGCTCATAAATTTCCTGAATCCGTTTCGCCAGTTCAGAAGGATGATCGATGTTCTGTAAATCTGCTACAACATCTGCTGTTTCTGTTTCGTAACCATCTACCCCTAAATTGAATGGATCCCACTCTTGTAGAGTCCAAATTGCTTTTCTATTCATTTCAATTGTATCCATTTAGTTTCACCTTACTAGTTTTATTAGTTAGGGATATAATAACATAATAATCTTAAATTGAAAGGAGAAATTATTTTGTCTAATTTTTCTACTATTTATAATCGAAGAAATACCTTCTCTGTTAAATGGGACATGCTTGATCAAATTTATTCTTTGGAGGATACATCAGACGTGCTCTCTATGTGGATTGCAGATATGGATTTTGCTATTGCACCAGTTATTAGAGATGCCATTCATAAACGAATGGAACATCCAATTTTTGGTTATGCCATTACACCAGAAGAAGCTAAAACAGCTTTGTCTAGTTGGGTATTAAACAAGCACCAATTAGCGATTGATAACGAATGGATTTTATTTCGCCAAGGTGTTATTCCAGCCATGGCAGAAGCAATCGAGGTTTTTACAGAACTAGGTGATAAAGTATTAATACACACACCTGTTTATCCCCCATTCACAAGTATTCCTCAAAATTTAGGACGAGAAGTCATCACTTGCCGTTTGACAGAAAAAAATAACGGATATGAAGTGGATTTTGAACTTTTTGAAGAGTGCTTACAAAAAGGGATAAAAGTATTTGTATTATGCAATCCGCATAATCCAGGTGGAAAGGTATGGAGCAAAGAAGACCTTCGACAAATGGCAGCACTATGTAAACAATATAATGTAATAATTCTATCGGATGAAATCCATGCAGACCTTACATATAAACCTTTTCAACATACTCCTTTGCTAAATGCAGCAGAAGATGTTTCGAATATTATTACATTCTTTGCACCTACTAAGACATTTAATATCGCAGGAATTCAAGCAGCGGCTACTATTGTACCGGATGAAGAAAAACGAAAAACATTGGAGCATTTTGCTATGACTCGTGGAGTAATGGGTCTAAATATTTTTGCTTTAACGGCATTGCAAACAGCTTATGAAGAAGGTGGACTATGGCTAGAGGAATTAATGGAGGTTCTCTCCGTTAATATGGACTACGCTGTAGAGCATTTATCCAAAATTGAAGGAATAACAGTAGCGAAACCAGAAGGAACGTATTTGTTATGGATCAACTACCGAGGTACCGGACTTTCTGAACAAGATATAATGGAACGGCTGTTAATGAAAGGAAGACTAGCGCTAGAGCCAGGGACTAAGTACGGAGAAGCTGGTGATGGTTTTTTACGGATGAACTGTGCTTGCCCGTTCGAAACGATTCAAGATGGTGTCGCCCGATTTACTAGAGCACTAGAATAATCAGCTATTATGTTCTTTTACTTACGTAGTATAGGAAAACTGCGACGTAGTGAATGGAATGAAGAATCCGCCAAGATTTCCGCTGCAGGGCGTATGCTTTCCGCCGGCTTGGCTTCAGTCGCTTCCTTCGCTACGCTCTGTCCAGGGTCTTCAGCTCAAGCTATTCCGGCTAGAGTCGACGCCCTTTCGCTACAGTCTATGGAGGATAACGCTATCTAATCAGTGTCACTGTTTAACAAATGAAACCTATTCAGATGTTCTCCAACTAATAAATGCCAATAAATGGTTTAACGCGACATAATGAGCTGCGAACATGACAAACTGGCCTTTGAACGCTACAAAGCACGGTGCGAGCGCGACAAAGCCAAGCAAGCGGAAGCTTTTTATAAAGTAATCCTTAATAACGTTCATCCATATCGGCGTCTCACACCAAGTAAACTTGTTTTATGAAAATTGTTTGCTCTTAGAAGTAATTTGGTTGCTTTAGACTAGAAATAGTTGCTCTCAACAGTGATTTGGTTGCTCACAGACTAGAATTGGTTGCTTTCGACAGCTGTTTGGTTGCCCTTAGCCATTTATTGGATTTACCTAGTCAAAAAACTGTTGATGTTTTTGTTTTTGTTTTTAGCAAGTCGATCAAAAATAAAAAAGGATTTACCATTGATTTTTGCTGCAGGCGTCGACTCCTGCCGAGGCCAACAGGATGTTGGTTTCAAAGGTATTGCCACACGATGTGGCGTTCTTAGCCTTTGTTCCTCGTGGGCCAATGAGACATTCCAACGACGCCCCAAGCGGAGGGAATGGCTCATCGCTCACCCGGCGGAAAGCGTACGACTGCAGTAAAAATCATAACGGACACTCATAGAGCAATTTAATTTACTTCGCAGTTTCCCTAAACAAGGAGCATACCAATAGAACGCAAAAGCAGTCATCTCATTGAGATGACTGCTTTTCTAGTTCTTCTTTTCTCATTCGCATGATTTTTTCTTCTAATACTTTTGCTTTTTCAGCGTCTCTTGCTGATTTCTTTTTGAACCATCTGAAAACAAATATACAAATTACCAATAATACAAGAAATTCGATGACTACTGGAATATATTCCGTTTTATCTTCTGGAAAGTACAAATAAAGGAACGCTGGCTGTAAAAAAGTAAACATATCTACACTTCCTTACTTATTTTTCAATAATCTCGATGGATTCAATTGTTATATCTTTTACCGGCTTGTCTTGTGCACCAGTTTCTACCGCAGCTACTTGGTCAACAACATCCATTCCTTCTATTACTTGTCCAAAAACAGTATGCTTTTGATCCAAATGTGGCGTTCCACCGTTCTTCGCATATGCTTCCGCAATTTCTTTTGGCCATCCACCTTCTGTTAATTGCTCTACAGTTGCTGGTGGTTGAGTTGCTTGAACGATAAAGAACTGACTACCATTCGTATTCGCGCCGGCATTTGCCATAGATAATGCGCCTCTTATGTTAAAAAGGTTCATCGAGAATTCATCCTCAAATTCTTCTCCGTAAATACTTTCGCCACCCATTCCAGTTCCAGTCGGGTCGCCACCTTGAATCATGAAATCTTGAATAACACGGTGGAAAATGATGCCATCATAATAGCCGTTCTCCGCATGCGTTAAAAAGTTTTCGACCGTTTTTGGTGCATATTCTGGAAATAGTTTGATCTTCAAATCTCCCATAGAAGTATGCATAATAACTAATGCTTCATTAGAAGCAACTTCTGCATTCAGTTGTGGATACATGGTTATCTCTCCTTGTTGTTGGGTATCAGTATTTACAGCTGTTTCTTTTTCAGGAACTTTTTCTTCTTTCGGTGCTTCTTTAGCCGTTGTTCCACATGCACTTAAGATAAGCGCGGTACTTATAATTAAGAATAAAATTATTTTTTTCACGAATTTATTCACCCCAAAATAGTTTACCATATTCGTATCTCAATTTCAGTGACAAAGTATCTAACTTTCTTAGTCACTCGAAATGTTCTATACTAGTATGTGACTATTAAGTACGCAACAAAAAAAGAAAGAAGGGATTACGGTGAGCGTACAAAAGAGAAATTTTACGATCATGTGGTTTTCTAACTTTCTCGTCTCGGGCACAATGACGATGATTATGCCCTTTTTGTCATTATATATTAACAGTATGGGTGACTTTTCTGAAAGCTACGTTCAAAAATGGGCTGGGTTAGTATTTGGAGTTACGTTTGTGACCGCCTTTTTAATGTCTCCAGTTTGGGGAAGAATTGCGGACAAATATGGGTACAAACCTATACTGATTATTAATGGTTTTGGCATTGCAACAAGTGTTTTATTAATGGGCTTCGTTCATTCTGTAGAAGCATTTTTTATCCTTCGTTTATTTATGGGGATTGTTACTGGATTTATCCCTACTTCACTAGCTTTCATAAGCGCACAAACACCAAGAAATATAGCTGGAAAAACGATGGGGACACTACAAATGGGAAGTGTATCCGGTACACTATTCGGCCCGGTAATGGGTGGCTTCTTAGCAGATACTTTCGGTTTTCAGTATACCTTTATCATTACCTCTTCCGCTGTTTCACTCGCTGCATTACTCGTTATTTTCGGTATACGAGAAATAAAAAAAGAGAAGAAAATTAGCGACCATGAATTTTCCAGAAAAACAGTTATTTCGGGTATTTTTCACCATCGACTTATTTTAAATGTATTAATAATAACGTCGATTGTTCAAATCGGTTTATTTAGTATTCAGCCTCTTCTCTCTTTGTATGTTTCGCATTTAACAAATTCAACCGAAGTAGCCTTACTCGCAGGTATTACGTTTAGTGCAACAGGGGTCGGCAGTTTACTTTTTGCTAGAACCTGGGGGAAACTTGGAGATACGATGGGATACGAAAAAATATTATCCGCTTTACTAATCATCGCGTTTATATTTATCATTCCACAAGCATTCGTTACTGATTTATGGCAATTGATCGTCCTACGATTCTTATTTGGAATTGCATCTGGTGGTCTCATACCAATAACGACAGCATTGATTCGAAGAGAAGCACCGATCGAAGTACAAGGGGAATTAATGGGTTATAACACAAGCTTCCGTTTTTTAGGAAATATTATTGGACCTATGTTTGGTGGTTTTATAAGTGGATATATTGGCATCTCTTCTGTATTTTTTGTAACTGGCAGTTTATTTTTAATCGCCTTCTTCATTATTTATTTTGCACGGAAGAAACCAGTGCAGGACTTTGAAGATGTTTTGTTAGAAGAAGAACTTCATGCAAAAACAACGTAAAAACTGGCACACTTTCCACTAGAAAGTGTGCTATTCTTTTAACAAGGAGTTGTCAAGGATACTGATAATCTGGACGCAATTCCACTTAGATGTAATCGATCTTTATAATGATGAAATGGAGTACAACAAATGCGCCAAGCAATCGGTTTTATCATCTTATTACTTTGTTTTCCTTTCATATGGATTTTATATTCTTTTATACATACAGAAATACTAGTAGCTAGTTCATATAAAGATAATCTCGCAAAGTCTATTCAAATATCGAGTCCATCAATTTCTTCACCTATTGTTCTCCTTGATAATCAGGAGCAAGTTTTTTCAGAGGATTATGTTGAATGGCGAGAACCTCTACCACTTGAATCTATCCCTCTATTTGCACAAGAATTATTTATACAAAGTGAGGATGTAGAGTTTTATAACCATATTGGATTTAATTTTAGTGCGATTTTTCGTGCCGTTTTTGCAAACGCCATTGCCAATTCAAAAGAACAAGGTGCAAGTACTATCACACAACAACTTGTCCGATTGCGTTATTTGACTACTGAAAAAACATATGAACGAAAAGTAACGGAATTATTATATGCTTATGAAATGGAAAAGAAATCCACAAAAGAGGAAATACTAGCCAATTATTTAAATGAAATCTACTTCGGAAACCAAGTCTATGGAATAGGGGCTGCCGCAACTTATTATTTTAGCCGCCCGTTAAACGAGCTAACAGAAGCCGAGCTCGCCTTTATAAGTGCTATTCCAAATAACCCAATGTTATATGATCCTTTAGTCCATTTCGATGCAACGAAAAAAAGACAAGAGTTACTCATTGATGTATTGGTCAAAAATAACAAGATAAATGCTGCTGATGGTGATGCTTTAAAAGCAATGCCAATTGTATTACATATAAAAACGAAAACACAACTATATCCAGCCTATAGCACTTACGTAATGGAAGAATTAAAAAATCTAATCGCTTATAAAGAAGGTTTTCTAGAAAAAATAGCTGCTGCTCAAAACGAACACCAAAAACATTTTTTCGAAAAAGAGCTTCAATCTCGAGTCAGTGACATCAGTACAAAAGGAATCACCATATATACTGCACTCGATCCAGCGAAGCAATTAAAAGACGATAAGTATATCAATAATCTTCTAACTAAAACTCCCGGCCTCCAAGCGGCATCTGTTGTTATTAATAATGAAACGAGGGAAATTATAAGTCTATACGGAGGAAAAGATTATAAAAAGTACGACTTTCACCGAGCATACCAAGCAGTTCGTCAACCAGGTTCAGCATTTAAACCTTTACTTGTATATGCCCCCTTATTTGAAACGACTTCTTTAACACCTCAAAATGTGATAAATGCAGGAAGGTTCTGCATAGGTACCTACTGTCCTCAAAATTATGGAGGAGCAATTTATGGGAATGTCACGCTTAAAGAAGCATTTCGTTTTAGCTACAACACACCTGCTGTTCGCTTATTGCAAACGACCGGTATCGAAACGGCATTTAATAAACTGGAACCGTTTCAATTCAACCATATAGTAAACGAAGATCATTCCTATGCAGCCGCTTTAGGTGGGCTGACAAAAGGAGTCACGCCGTTAGAAATGGCTGATGCATATACAAGCTTTATAAACGGTATGTATAAACCTGCACATGCAATTCGTAAAGTGGTAGAAAAAAATGGCGAGATCTTATATGAATGGAATGAGGAAAAACAAGAAGTTTGGTCACCAAAAACCGTACAAACGATGCGTAATTTGTTACATGATGTAGTCGCAAATGGAACTGGCAAAGGCATTTCAGTTCAATCATCGTATATTGGTGCTAAAACAGGTACAACGAATGAATATGTGGATTATTGGATAGCAGGATTATCGGATACGTATACGTCTACTGTTTGGATTGGCTATGATTTGCCTAAAAATATGAAACCAATCGAATCGAAAAAATTTCACCATTCCATCTTCAATCAAATAATGAAAAAGAACTAAAGTGTAAGGTACTTGAAGCTGGATGAAGAATTCCAGTAAAAAGTTATCATGAGCTTTATACTTTTCAAAAAGACAAAAGAAGCTACTTAACCATAGCTTCTTTTGTCTTTTACAATAAAGGTAAGCTTGCTATGACCCCATTGTATAGCTTGATGATTGCATAAATTACTAACGCTAGAAATAGACTCCAAATAATAATCTCGAACATGATTAACCCTACTGTCCCCAATAAACTCATCGAATTACTCAATTTAAATACAACATATATAAAATAGATAAATGCAGTTGCAAGAAAAATGAGCAGCAATAATTGAAGGGACTGTAAACCAACAGCAGAAATTACTGCTCCTACAAAAAAGATCACGTAACCGCCACGAGCTTGTGAAATAGTCTTCCCTTCAAAATCCTTTGAAAAAAATAACATCCCAATCTCATGTATTGTTTCCGCAATCAGTTTCAAAGCGGAAAACAGCATAAAATAAACTAGTGTTAAAATAATGAGTAAAAATAGTTTCAGCTCTAAATCAGATAAGAATTCTCGCATACCACTATATACACCTATAACTTTAAACAATGCTATCGCTTTATTCATCGTATAAACAGAGAAAGTTAAACTAAATAATAAAATCGTTATTAACGGTAAAAATCCAAACACATATGGGTTTTTCATAACTATCCTCTTATTCTATAAAGTATTCAGTATTATCATAACGAAGGGAAGATGTATTCCGCAAGTGGCTGTCAATTTTTTCGTCAAAATAAATACTTTACTTGCCCATATGATTTGCAAAAGCATAAAAAGCTTTTGCAACCGTAAAAATTCACGTGTTGCAAAAGCTTTTTGTTTATTATTAAAAACCACCGTAATAAGGGTAATAAGGATAATATGGATATGGTTGGTATGGTGGATAAGGTGGATAATATGGATATCTATTATAACCGTATCCTCCAAATGAAGAACCTAAAAGACCTCCAACTAAACCTCCTATAAATGGACCACCAATACCTCCAAATCCAAAGCCAGGACCTCTAAAGCCTCCACCAAAGCCACCTCTATTATATCGTACCATGCTGTTCCTCCTTTCCCAACAGTGTATGCGGTTTAGGAGTAATAGGCTGTGCGTTTTCCCTACTCTTCGTCAGCCATTCGTTCGATTAATGTAGCAAGAGTTCTTACCATAACACCAGTACCACCTTTTGGTCCGAAATCATATGCGGCTTTCGTATCAGAAGTACCAGCAATATCTAAATGAATCCATGGCGTCTCTTCTACAAACTCTCCGACAAATCCACCACCAAAAATCATATGACCATCGCTACCTGGTGAGTTGTTTAGATCCGCTACATCACTTTTACGGATACGTTTTTTATCGCTTTCCGTTAAAGGTAATCTCCAAGTAAACTCTCCAGTTTCAAGTGAGGCTTCCATGAACGTCTCGAAAAATTCTTCATTATTTGTAAGCGCTCCGGTTTTATCATAACCAAGTGCCGTAATAACTCCCCCTGTTAGTGTGGCAACGTCTACAATGTAATTAGCCCCTTGCTGTTTAGCATACGTTACTGCATCAGCAAGCACTAAACGCCCTTCTGCATCCGTATTTAAAATCTCAATCGTTTTACCACTCATCGAAGTAATCACGTCATCTGGTTTAAAAGCATTGCCAGAGATCATATTATCTGTCGATGCAATAACTGCAATGACGTTTTTGTTAGGACGAAGCTCACCAATGATTTGCATCGCACCTAACACTGCAGCTGCTCCACCCATATCGCCTTTCATCCCGACAATACCTGTTTTTGTTTTAATCGAGTAACCACCCGTATCAAACGTAATTCCTTTACCAACAAGTGCCACAACATCTTCCCATTTTTCAGTAGCTTGGTATTTTAAAACGATTAACCTTGGTTCTTCTACGGATCCTTGGTTAACAGCGAGTAAAGCACCCATCCCAAGCTCTTCTATTTCTTTCTTACCTAAGATTTCTGTTTCAAAATTATATGTACTGCCTAGTTCTCTTGCATACTCTCCCAGTTGTGTAGAAGTAAGCACATTGCCCGGAGTATTTACTAAAATTCTAGCTTCATTTACTGCGTCCGCATAAACTGTCCCTACTTCAAAATAAGAAACTATTTCATCGCTATCCTCATCGGTTAAAAGTTCAATTGCCGGTAAATAGTAGTCCGGAACATTGGAAGACGTTTTGTATCCTTCATATACAAATGACCCCATTGTAAGTCCTTCCGCAGCTAAATAAGCGATATCTCCGTCCAAAATAGACTCAGTGCTAAAGGATGGAATCCAAATTGCTAATGATTCTGGTTTGCTTGCCAATAATTCTTTTCCAACAAGACCAAAAACTTCACGAATATTTTCTTGAGTTAATTGTTTACGTTCGCCAATTCCTACAAAAACAATTCTTTTAACTGTTTCTTTATTCGCTACAGGAACTTTTACAAGCTTTTTAAGTTCTGATGAAATGTCTCCGCTCTTCACCCATTCTGTAATATGTTCTCCAAAACTGCTTAGAAACGCTTCCCATTTACTTGTATTTTCCGCATGCTTTGAAACAGCTACAACTAGTGTTTCAGATTGAATTTCATCGAATAATACTTCATTTGTACTAATAATCATTATTTTTCCCCCTACTCATTCGGATTCATTCTTATTATATAGGAAGAAGATTCATTTTTCGAATTGTATGAATGTGTTATACTGTACTTACTTAAGTTAAACAGAAAGGCGGTGTCTACTTTGGCAATCCTCCAAAACACACCATTAATGGCTGCACTTTTTTCTATTTTCTTTGCTCAATTTGTGAAAATTCCTATTCATTTTCTCGTAACAAGAAAATTAGATTGGAAACTATTCACTTCTACTGGTGGAATGCCTAGTTCTCACTCTGCTGCTGTAACCTCGCTTTGTACCGCAATTGCGTATGAAACAGGAATGGATTCTAACCTCTTTGCTGTTGCAACCGTATTTGCTGTTATTGTGATGTTTGACGCGACTGGTGTTCGTTTCCAAGCTGGTAAACAAGCAGTAGTCATTAACCAAATGCGTCTAGACTTTCAAAACTTTGTTGCACAGACAAAAGAATGGTCTCATATGAAAAGCGAAGAGAAAATTGAAGAGTTAAAAACCTTACTCGGTCACAAACCGATTGAAGTATTCATGGGTGCTTTAACTGGAATTGCGATTTCTATCATTATTTATACGGCAATAGTATGAGAAAAAGGATGACTCTAAGTGAGTCATCCTTTTAGAACATTTGATATCCATTTTTTCTTAAGTATTTAATAACAAACCCAGCTGCAATTGCCCCTACAAGTCCACTAGACAAAATAATAATATCTGCTGCATGCAATGACATTAACTTTTCCCCAAGTGCTGAGAAAGCAATTCCTGGCTTTGTGAAATAATCAAAAAAAGCAACTTCATCAATTATAAATATGACAACGATTGGATAAACAATTGCCATAAACCATGTCATTCTAAGTAGCATATTAAGTAAAAAAGCGATTCCAAAAAACATGACAAAAAATATGAGCACCGAAATGATCATTTGCACAAGCATAAAATCTCCCATAATCTATTACCTCCGTAGCATCTTTTACTAGTTTACCTTAACGGAGGAGAGTATTCAATGTACTTGTGTATTTTCACCTATTTGTCATAAAGGAATTATTTTTTCCCTGAACCATTGCAACAATTACAAGTTTCAGAACCGCCTAAGCGTAATTGAAAATAGCCTTCCCCTTTGCAATATGGACAGTTTCTAGTAACCACTTCTTGTTTTACCTTTTCCATTCCAACAGCCCCTTAATGATTATTTTAATATTCTGATAATATATCATATATAGAGTTATTTGTAAATAAAAAAGTGAAATACATTGGCTCACAATTAAATTTCTTCAGTTAGCCTTGGATTAAATAATCGCTCTACCATAAATAGTGACTTGTGTGTAGAGGTCCCCTAGACACTTTATACGATAATCCTGTGGCGGATATCTAGCTTTAGTATCGGTAAAGAAATTCAAGTAAAAGCTAAACCTTGAAAGAAGCGCTATAAAGCCATAATCTCCTCCTTAACCTTATGCTTTTATATTTTGTTTAATTACCTTTTAAGATACATATGTGACTAATCAAAAAAACTGTTGGGGGATGCTAGTAGTATTAGCATCCCCCGTCAGTTAAAACCTCGATATATGTTTTTCCAAATATTCAAGTCCATAGCAAAATAAGTTGATTGAACATATGCTGTTAACACAAAATTACTTAATGAATAATTTATAACTCGTATAACCAAATACATCTCCGGGGTTTATACCATCAAGTGTGCTAAAGCCATCTTCAAATTTCTTTTCTGCTAATTCACGGATCATAACGGAAGCATTTTCATCATGCAATAATTTAGAAGGATGAATCCATTTTACTTCATAAAGCTCCGATAGTTGCGCTTGCAGAATGGGATCTCTTTCGATGGGGCGCAATAGAAAAATAGCCATATTATCGCTAATCTTATTTTGGATAACACCACTTCTAAAACCAATCATATGTTGAACTAGACATTCTACTCCAGTTTCTTCCTTAACTTCTCTTAAGGCTGCTTCATCTACCGTTTCGTCATTATTGACAAAACCAGCTGGAAGCGACCATCTCCCATCAAGTCCGCCATATCTTTTTTTCACTACAAGCCATTCACCGATCTCGTTGATAACTAATCCGGCTACCCCTAGCCAGACATTTCCCCGATCTTTTTTAGTCATATATAAACAACATCCCCTTTAAAAAAGCTCCCACCTTTAAATTAGGGGGAGCTGCAAATTTTTATTTATTATAAACTAAATTTACCTTTTTTAATTACAAGTGGAACTCCACCGATCATGTAAAGTGCACGGTTATCAATTACTTTTTTCATGATGGAAGCTTTTGTTCCAGTAAGTTTTCTACCCATTACGTCACCGATTGCATCATGCTCTCCAAGTGAACATACTGTTCCTTTTAGTGCAGGTACAAACTCTTCTGTATCATTGCCTTTCATTAGAGCAACAATATTTTTCGCAATTGTAACAGCTTGTTGCATAGCAATTTGTGCAGTAGGTGGATATGGACGATTAATCTCTTCATTAATCATAAGTGCACAGTCTCCAACGATGAAAACGTCTGGGAAACCAGGAGCACGCATATCTTTGTCTACTTTAACACGAGCACGCATATTTTCAATGCCTGAAGATTCGATTAAACGATTTCCGCGAACCCCAGCAGCCCATACAACAGTACCAGCTGTGATGAATTCAAACTCGTCTTCGCCTTTTTTGATCTTAACGCCTTCTGGAGTCGCTTCTACTACTGGTGTTCCAATAGAGAATTCAATTCCTTTTGACTCTAATCGTCTTACAGCATATTCCACTAGTTCTGGGTCAAAACCAGGAAGTACCATTGGAGCTGCCTCTACACATACTACACGTACTTTTTCTTTCGGTACGTCGTATTCTTTGCAAAGTTCAGGTATACGGTTTCCTAATTCACCTAAAAACTCGATACCAGAAAATCCTGCTCCACCTACAACGATTGTTAAACGAGTATCGTCTTGCACATCGTCTGTTGACCAGTTAGCAAATTGATATTCAATATGATCACGAATTTGACGTGCTGCATTTACATTCGCAATCGAAAGCGCATACTTATCTAAGCCAGGAATTCCAAAAGTTTCCCCTTCAAAACCTAAACCAATTACTAGGTAGTCATATGTATACTCACCAGCACTAGTTGCGACTTTTTTTGTATTAACATCGATTGCATCAACTGTTGCTTTAACAAAAGTTACTTTGCTTTGGTTAATAACACTCTTTACATCATAACGAACTTGATCTGGACGTAAAGTACCTGCTGAAGCCTCATGTAACCATGTAGACTCATAGTGATAATCATTTTTATTCACTAGAATAATGTCTGCTTCATCTGTTCCTACTAATTTTTGAAGGTTGACTACAGTGGATAATCCACCATAACCTGCACCTAATACTAGAATTGTTGGTCTTTTCAAGAAAATCACAACCACCTTTTATATATTTTAGAAGACCTTTATGACACAAATTATTCGTCATCTTAACGTTTTCTTTTGTCTAATTTGCGACAAAAACCTCTTATCTCTTATATTATCCCTTTTATCACGCTATTTCAATACATTGTTAAAGGATTGTTTAGTTTAGAATTTACAGACAACAAATATTGAGAGAGCATTTCCTACTAGTAGAAAATGCTCTCTCTAACTTTTTAACAGTTCTCAGGAGTCCCAGCTTTTTGAGCTGTTCTAAATGAAGTTCCGCATCCACAGGAAGCGATAGCGTTAGGATTTTCGATTGTAAAGCCTCCACCCATTAAGGATTCTTTGTAATCGATCGTCGTACCATTTAGAATGGGAGCATCCTCTTTCGACACTACAATATCAATCCCATGCTGTAAAAGCTCTATATCATCTTCCTTTTTTTCATGTTCAAAACCCATTCCATAAGAAAGACCGCTACATCCACCACCATTTACTGAAACGCGAAGCATAGCTCCTTCTTCGCCATTATGCGTCATCATTTCTTTTACGCGGTAAGCTGCCGCTTCAGATATAATTACTACTTCTGTCATCTGAATCACCATTCCTTCCTTTTGTATATAATAGCAGTGTTTTTACTATCTAGACAAGGAAAACTACTTGAATCAATTACATCCAACAAAAAATTAATTATTTCGCTTTCAAGAGAATTATAGGGTATAATAGAACTAGGAACAAACTGGCTGAAAAGAGGGTTTTTTATGGAAATTTCTCCTTATTATCAAAAAAGCATCGAATGCTTACACTGTAAAAAACAATTTATAACGACTAAAGTCCGGTCTAAATTTGTCAAAGTAGAATCTTATGCTTCTGACTTCCAACCAATATACCAAAACAAAGAGGTAAACCCTTTACTCTATAATATATTCGTTTGTGAACATTGCGGAGCTTCATTTACAGAAGAGTTTTCAAAATACTTTGCTCCTGGTATTAAGGACGAAATTCAAGAAAAGATTGCAAACAAATGGGTTCCACGTTCATATGGAAATGAAAGAAGTATAGAAGTAGGTATTAACACCTACAAACTAGGAATTATTTTTGGAACAATAAAAAAAGAGAAATTTATCAATATCGCGGGATTGGCACTACGAACCGCTTGGCTATACCGTCTGCAGCAGAAACAGACGGATGAACTGCGCTTCATCGAAATAGCAAGGGATCGCTATGTAGATTCCTATTCGTATGGAGATTATAGTGGAACACAAATGTCTGAAACGAAAGTTCTCTATTTGATAGCAGAGTTATCCCGAAGAATTGGAGACGTGGAATACGCTACACGTTACTTTTCGAAAGTAATTGAAAAACAAAGTACCTCTTTTGAGCCTAAAATTGTAGAAATGGCAAAAGAACGTTGGCATGAAATACGAGAACAAAAAGAAAAAGAAGCCTATGTTTAATGGCTTCTTTTTTATTTATTTAAATCAAATTCGCCTTGCCGTATTTGCGTCTCGATTTTTATCGAGCTCGCTCGATAAATTCCATTGAAAATCTGTGACATCCTCGGAGGCTTTAATTTCATTTAGCAGGGTTTGTGGGCCCTGCTGAATGAAGTTAAAATACTTGTTCTACTTCCACTACTCCAGGTACTTCCTCTAAAAGAGCGCGTTCAATACCTGCTTTTAATGTAATCGTTGAACTTGGGCAAGTTCCGCAAGCTCCAAGAAGGCGTAACTTTACAATACCATCTTCTACGTCAACAAGCTCACAGTCTCCCCCATCACGTAGTAAAAATGGGCGCAATTTATCTAAAACTTCTTGAACTTGTTCATTCATTGTATCAGTCATATCTATCGACTCCTTTCATTATAATCATTATAATATCAGTAAGGGAAAAAATCCAATAAAGAATTCGAAGGAGCTAAACAATGACAAAACCTCAAGCGTTACATATAGAAATTTATGGTGCCGATATAGTGTGCGCCAGTTGCGTAAATGCACCATCCTCTAAGGATACTTACGAATGGCTTAGTGCGGCGATTAACCGTAAATTCCCAACAAACGAAATTACATTTACGTATATTGATATCGAGCAGCCAATTGAGAATGAAAGCCAGCAAGATATCGCAAACCGCATCGCAGAAGATGAGTTTTTCTATCCACTTGTTATGATTAATGAAGAGATGATCGGTGAAGGTTATATTCAGCTAAAACCAGTATATGCAGCACTTGAGAAATATGGGTATGTGAGCGAAAAAGAATAACAATCAAAAAACTTTGAGACAACACACTAACATTGTTTCAAAGTTTTTTATGTTGAATCATAAACAAAAGCACAAAAGGACGTACTCATATTCTGATAGCTTTTTTATAAATGTATTTTAATATGCTCTCAATAAACAAACTGCAGACAACCTCTAAAGGATGTCTGCAGTCAGGTGTGTCTATACACTGTATAAGTTGAGCTTAAGTTATTAGTTGTTTGATTCCGAGCTTGCTAACAAGCCAAGATCAAGATTTAATCCTAATTCGTTTGAATCATTCTCTTCCTCATTTTCTGTAGATTCTACCCAAAGATTTGCTGTAGCAGCTAACATAGAGAAGAAAGAGTCTTCTTCTTCTGATTCTAAGCCTAACATAGATGTAGTATCTACTTCAGTCCCAAGATAAGATGAGTCTTCCATTTGCTCAGCTTTGATCCATGCAGATAAAGCTGACATGAAACTTGCATGATTTTCGTTTTCATCGTCTTCAGAACCTAAAGCTAAGAAAGAAGCAGAATCAGCTCCAAGAGCAAATGTAGATGAGTCATTTTCGTCGTCTGTTTCAATAACATTCACGAAAGTAGTGTTGTTATCTGCATTCAAATATGAAGAATCATCTTCATTTTCGAACATAGAATTTAAGCTACCATCAAACGCACCTTTTGTCGCAGAAGAATAAGTGTCATTCTCTTTATCTACTACTGTTTCATTCATGACCCCAGCATTTCCATCAGCATCAACTGAAACACTTTCGTCTTCACCTTCATACATTGCTCCGACTTTTCCTTCTGCATCCGCTTCTGTTGTAGATGAATACATGTCATTCTCTTCGTCTACTACTGTTTCATTCATTAATTCAGTATCTCCATCCGCATTTACTGAAGCGGTTTCGTCTTTGCCTTCATACATTGCTTCGACTGAACCATCAGCATCTGCTTCTGTTGTAGATGAATACATGTCATTCTCTTCGTCTACTACTGTTCTATTCATTAATTCAGTATCTCCATCCGCATTTACTGTTGCGGTTTCGTCTTCGCCTTCATACATTGCTTCGACTGAACCATCAGCATCTGCTTCTGTTGTAGATGAGTACATATCATTTTCTTCATCTACTACTGTTCTATTCATTAATTCAGTATCTCCATCCGCATTTACTGAAGCGGTTTCGTCTTCGCCTACATACATTGCTTCGACTGAACCATCAGCATCTGCTTCTGTCGTAGATGAGTACATGTCATTTTCTTCATCTACTACTGTTTCATTCATTACTCCAGCGTCTCCATCGGCTTCAACTGAAGCAGTTTCGTCTTCGCCTTCATATGTTGCTTCGGCTGAACCTTCAGCATCTGCATCTAAATTCGACTGATATGCATCTTCAGTAGATTCTACATTCACATTCGAATCTGCATCTTTCTGTGAATCAATTACGAGATTACTATTATCTTCATCTTCAGATCCCAAAAAGTTTAATCTTTCCAATAAATCATGATCACCATTCAACAAAGAATTATCATATCCTGCTGCAGAAGCTGCTCCTGCTCCAATTAATAAACTAGCTGCCAATCCACCTGTAATTGTTAAAGTTCTGAGTACATTTTTCATTTTTTATTCTCTCCTTTTAATATAAGTTTTTTATATGCTACTTATAGAAAAAAGAGATTGTCGAGGTGGTTGGAACGGCGGTGCATTCAACCACTGGTCGTATAATAGTCGTGTCATGGTTGGAAAATTTGCACCCCTACTTTCAAAGACCATTTCCATTTCATTCATGGTTGCGAATGACATGGGTCCTCCTGATCCACCAGTTTGTGTTGGAGTGGATGGGCCTGATTGAAAAGTAGGCACTACTTTTAATTGATTGTAATCCTCAGAAGGTATCTTCGGAAACGTTTCTGGTCGCTTTTCTTTTTTCTTCTTTATCTCCTGTTTTGAAGTAGTATCCATTGGTTTAGTAATCACTGTATCTAAATACGATTTCTGTAGATCCTCAGATTCAAAACCAGTTCCTGGCTCATCCACTAAAATAGGCTGTTCATGTTGAATGGGTTGCTCTATTTCAGGGATAACGGTTTCTTTCTTTTGCGCTACGTTATCCTGTTCTACCAGAGATGGCGCAGTAGCTGTTTTAGGTAAATCCGAATTTGTATTTGGAGTAGATTGTTCAGTTTTTAGAGTTTCCACATCTACAATAGGAGTTTTTACACTGACTTGTGGATGTTTCTTATTTAATTCCTGAGTATTAGCCTCCAACAAATCAGCTTCTATTTTTACTGTATCATCTACTTCTACTCTCACAATGGACGTATCTACCTTTACAGTTGGAGTTTTTGATACTTCTGCTTCCACAATGCCCAGGTTAACTCCTATAGAAGGGTTTGGAGAAACATTTAAGTCAACTATCGGCTTTTCACTTTTTACAGTTTCCGTTAGCTTCTCCCTAGTCTCATCTAGGGTATTCACTACTGTCCTAACAGGTTGGATCAGTTCTTCCGTTTCGGCAACTTTTTCAGTTAGCTGCACTTCCGAAACCGAATCTGTCACTCCGTCTGTCACCGTTTCTATTAGATTCGAAGATTTGTTTAACGTATTTCCTAATAATCCACCATCCGCTGATGCAAATGTCGGTACACTTAACATCCCAAACATAATAGCCGCCTGTACTACTCTCTTATACATATCGTCATTCACCTCCTTCTCACTTCAAAAAGAGCAGTAACCGTCTATTTTTGATACGTGTGGAAACTATTTCTCTTGTTAGTTATCAATAGTTTTCATATATAGTGCCTTACACTACACAATAAAAAAGCATTTCAACTTTTCCTGTCACATTATCACTATTACAAATACAAGTTTTATATTTCCTATAAATAGAAAAATTAAACCTCCTGTCAGATATTTATTTGCAAACTCATAGTAATGAGACTTTACAAAAAGGAACTATCGATTATATACCTTTAAACTTTGCGTTCCAAATATTTATTGTGTATATAGTAACAACTACTTTTCATGGGTAGTTCACGCAGTATAGGGATATTGCGCGGTAGTCATCGGCGTCTCAATCCAAGTAAACTTATTTTCTGAAAATTGGTTGCTCTCCAGAGTAATTTGGTTGCTTTCAGACTAGAGCTAGTTGCTCTTAACAGACGTTTGGTTGTTCTCAGACTAGAACTGGTTGCTTTCAACAGCTGGTTGGTTGCCCTTAGCCATTTATTGGATTTACAAACGCTAAATACTATTTATGATTTTGTTTTTAACAAGTCGTTCATAAATAAAAAAGAAATTACCACTGATTTTTACTGTAGGCGGCAACTCCTGCCGAGGCTAACAGGATGTTGGTTTCAAAGGCATTGCCACACGATGTGGCGTTCTTAGCCTTAGTTCCTCGTGGGCTAATGAGACATTCCAACGACGCCCTAAGCGGAGGGAATGGCTCGTCGCTCGCCCGCGGAAAGCGAAGCGCCCCCGTGCTAAATCCAAGCGTTCACTTTCTTCAAGCTCTCTAAGTCGAAGTTTCCCTAACGCCTGCCGAATTATTTAGAGAAAATGATATACACCACATAAATTTCTTAAAGAGGACAAAAAATAACCTTAGAAACGCTGATATTACAACGTTTCTAAGGTTATTTAACCATTATGTCTTTTATACATCCAAAGCAATCCCGATTTCATCAGTCTTGCAATACGGCCAGTTACTGAAATATCTGCCATGTAAGCAAATCCTTGTTTCTTTCCAAGAGAACCCATAAAGCCTTTCAACTTAATTTCTGGCATTTTTTCAGGAAGCGGTAAACCTCTCCAACGGGCTTGTAGCACTTTAACTATTTGCTCCGCTTGCTCCTCCGCTAATTGCGCACTTGGTGCAAAAGGAAGAGATGCACAATCTCCTACAACGAAGACGTTCTCGTAATTTGGTAAATCATGATATTGTGTTAGTATAGCTCGTCCAGAACTATCTTTTTCACCTGGTAATGCACGCACTGTAGCTGCTGGTTGGATACCCGCAGTCCAAACAACCACGTCTACAGGGATAACCTCTTCGTGATTATACAATTTGTTTGGTTCTACTTTAGTAATGTTTGAATTACTAACTACTTCTACATCGTTTGAATCAAACCATTTTTTCACATAATTACTCAATCGCTCTGGGAAATCTCTTAAAATACGTGGACTACGGTCGAATAGTTTTATCCTTAAATCTGGACGACTCTCACGAAGTTCACTAGCTAACTCTATTCCACTTAAACCTGCGCCAACGATTCCAACGATTGATCCAGCAGGAAGTCCTCCAAGTTTCGCGTATGTGTCACGAGAACGACCGATGGTTTGAATACTATACGTAAATTCATCTGCACCAGGTACCCCGTGATACTTATCTTCACAGCCCAACCCAATAACTAAATCATCATAAGAGACTGCTCCACCGTCTGCTAATAGTACTTGTTTTTCTTCTACATCAATTTCCGTAATTTCTCCATACTTAATCGTTAATTTTCCACTTTCTGGAAACCCTACTCGAACTTCATGATCAGAGGATGTTCCAGCTGCTAACGCATAAAACTCGGTTTTTAAACTATGAAATGGTGTTCGGTCTATTAAAGTAATCTCTACATCAAGCGGTAAATTATTTGGCAACAGGCGCGACAAAATTCGCATATTACCGTATCCTCCACCTAATAATACTAATTTTCGCATAATTATCTCCCTCATCTTTGAATGTCATCTAAAATTATAAATGATTGTGATGCTTTTCACAAGGGAGCTTCTGCATTGACGGATAGCGAAAAAAGGAGTAGCATGACGTTGTAGTGAGGTGACAGCTATGAATCCTATGGTTGAATTTTGTATAAGCAACCTTGCAAATGGTTCTCAAGAAGCTTTTGACATATTAGAACAAGATCCTAACTTAGATGTACTAGAATATGGCTGCCTCAGTCATTGTTCCTTATGCTCCGAAACTTTACTCGCAATCGTAAACGGAGATGTTGTCGAAGGGGATTCCCCAGAAGATCTTGTGAAAAAAATATATGCATATATTGAAGAAAATCCTCTATTCTAATAGTGGATTTTCTTCTTTTTTTATTTTATCCAATCATGTAGTGTTTCTAAACAATACGTCGGTTGTTCAGCTTTACTTTGAACTTCCTCTGTACGATTGACCCCACTATTCACATGGGCCGTATGAATGCCCATATGAATCCCAGTTAAAATATCCGTTGAATAATTGTCTCCAATCATAATCATCTCTTCTTTTTTATACCCATATTTCTGTTGAATAAACTCCAGCATAAATGCTTGAGGTTTCCCCATATATATTGGCTCTACACCAGTAGAGTACTCGACTAATTTTGTAAAAGCACCGTTGCCCGGTATCAATCCTCTTTCATCCGGAAATGCATGATCGCTGTTTGTCGATATAAATGCTGCGCCTGCTCGGATGGAGAGACATGCAGTTGCGAGCTTGTCATAATCAATCGCACGGTCAATCCCCATCACTACTACATCCGCAATACCTTCTGTCCGAACTACTTGTTTAGCGTCCAGCGCATCTTGTAATCCAATTTCTCCAATCATAAACACCGATTTGTTTGGATAATGTTCCTCAATATAATTAGCTGCGGCAATGGAAGAAGAAATAATATGGTCCACTTCTACATGAATATCCATCTTTGCAATTTTTTCTTGCAGTTGTTTTTGAGTCATGGAAGAATTATTCGTTACAAAAAAAGGTTCGATACCATGGTTTTGTAAATAATGTACAAAGTCCACCGCTTCTTTAATAGGAGTTTTCCCCCTATACACTGTTCCGTCCAAATCTAAACAATAGGCCTTATAATTTAACATTGGAATCCTCCGGTAAAAATGCGGAGACCGGTCCTAATTCATGAAGCAAATAATTTTCTACATATCCAGGGAATTGTTTTAAATAAGTTAAATTGTCAATAAGTATTTGTTCTAATTGCTTATGGTCAACTGCATAAAAGTGTCGTACTAATTCTTTTCTAAATTCAATTACCTTTTTTAATGGTGCATCCATTTCTGCTGGAATAACCTTTTCATCTGTTAAAATGTCGATAATATCATCATAACCACCTGGATCACGCATAATAAAACCGTCAATCATTGAATTTCCTACATCAATAATGGATTCGATGATATTTTGTCCTACGCGCTCTAAAGCTAATTTAGATTGTTCATCTGAGTGCCAATCTACTTTACCTTCGATCAGTGTTATTAACTTGTTCATGTGTGCAATTGTCTCAGCTATTTTTTTTCGATCTACAAAATACATTGGAAAGCCTCCTGAGTCATGTTCAGTTGATATATACCTCTTTTCTATAGTACCATAATTCGTAGTTAGGAAGGAGTGTCACCAAATGGAGCGATTTTTTTTATACGATGATGTGGAAGATACAAAAACGAGATTCGTTGGTTTTACAGGAGATTCCCAAAGATATGATTTAGCGATCTTACAAAGCTCTCGTTTTTTTGGTAAAGTGCTTGTAATGGATATCCAATACGGTAGAGCAGCAATACTGGGACCAGATGATTTAGAAGAACCAGGCTATTTAGAGCATGTCTATAATAGAACAGAAGTAGAAGCGGAAGAATTAAGAGATTACTTAAGAGAATTACTAAACTGAGAAATTACTTTTTAAGAGAGGTAGAAGGTGGCAATACACTTTCTTCCTCTCTTTTCTATAATTTTATGGTTATCGATTGTCTGTAACTCCCTTGAACCACAGCTTTCCAACTAAAGCGGCCATTTTTCCAACTAACAGCAGTAAAATTCCAACTAACACCTCAAAAATTCCAACTAAATTCGCAAATTTTCCAACTAAAACTCTTTCTTACCCAAGAAAAAACCTAGAACAAGATCATAAATGATCCTGCTCTAGGTTTTCTTGTATGGTTTCATCCACTACTTTTACTTTTACTTTCGGGGCAACTCCCGTTTTTTTGATAAGAAAATAAGCACAGCCGAAATTACAATACTCATACAAATAATCTTTCATCGTACTTATTTTCGTATCGAAGGTCGCTTTATGATTTCGATCTTCAAAAAATCCTTTTAGACGAAGCTGACCATATCCCCAGTCCCCCATTATATAGTCATACTTTGAGAGAATTTCACTATAGCGATCCAAAAAAGCTTCTTCTTTATATGCATCTCGGTAATTTTCTATAATTTCATATGTAAAACCTTCTGCAACAATCATTCCATCACCATCCATTAGCTATTTTGAGTAGCTAGAAGTTCCTCACCTTGTGCTTGTTTTTGTTTCGCTGCAGCATTTACTTGCTCGTCAGCATGATAACTACTTCTTACAAGTGGTCCAGCTTCACAATGTGAGAAACCTTTGCTCATTGCAATTTTGCGTAACTCTCCAAACTCAGCAGGTGAATAATATTTTAACACAGGTAAATGCTTTTTCGTAGGTTGCAAGTATTGACCAATCGTCATAATATCTACATTGTTAGCGCGAAGATCGTCCATTACTTCTAAAATCTCTTCATGAGTTTCCCCTAGACCTAACATTAAGGAAGATTTCGTTGGGATAGTTGGTTGCATTTCTTTTGCTCGACGTAGTAGTTCAAGTGAGCGATCGTATTTAGCTCTAGCTCGAACTCTTGGAGTTAAACGACGCACCGTTTCAATATTATGGTTCAAAATATCTGGTTTTGCATCCATAATATTTTGGATATTTTGTTCAATTCCTCCCATATCAGAAGGCAATACTTCAATTGTTGTAAACGGATTTTTACGACGGATTGCACGAATAGTTTCTGCAAAGACCTCTGAACCGCCATCTTTTAAATCGTCACGAGCTACCGCTGTCACTACTACATGTTTTAGATTCATGATAACAACAGAATCTGCAACACGTTCTGGTTCTGCTAAATCTAGTTCATTTGGTAGACCTGTTTTAACCGCACAGAAACGACAAGCACGAGTACAAACTGCTCCTAAAATCATAAAAGTAGCAGTTCTTCGAGAACCCCAACATTCATGTATATTCGGACATCTTGCCTCTTCACAAACTGTATGTAAATTATTTTCGCGCATTAATTTTTTTAGACCTTTATAGTCTTCATTCGTATTAAGCTTTATTTTTAACCAATCTGGTTTGCGTTGATGCTCTGATTTCGTTGGTTTACACGATGTCATTCATACCTACTCCATTCTTCATAAACTGACTACACTGTTGTCAATGTACCATATTATTAGAATTCAAACAACCTTCTGAACTAACTCTTCAGAGCCAAAATGGATTATTAATTTGCTTCCATTTCCTTCTTACTTTTTGCATTCCAAACAACAAACAATACAATAAGAATACCTATAACCGAAACAAGTCCTATTAAAATGGAATCTGTTAAACCAAGAACTAAATAGCCTATCGCCGCTATAATAGCACTAATAATCGCATATGGTAATTGCGTCATAACATGATCGATTACATTAACCCCAGCTCCAGTAGCTGACATGATGGTTGTATCCGAAATCGGTGAACAATGATCTCCAAATACTGCTCCGGCTAGAACCGCTGCAAGTACTGGCAACAATAACTCTGGTTCTATCGCCATAATAATACTAGCACCAATTGGCAATAAAATACCAAATGAACCCCAAGAAGATCCAGTAGCAAATGCCATAAATGCCGTTAATACAAAGAGCAATGCTGGAATAACGCCGACCGGAATATTATTATCCGTTACAAGGTTAGCTAAAAATACACCTGTTTCTAATGCATTGATCAAGAAGGATAAAGACCATGCAAAAATTAAAATAAATATAGCAGGAAGCATGGAACGAATCCCTGTCACGATAGCTTTCCACACTAAATTAACGCTCGCTTCTGGATTAGTATTAAATTGTCGCACATACAGGGCAATAGCCAAAATCGTCGCTACCAATCCCCCAATAAATAAAGAAAATGGCACATCGGTATTTTCAAAAATAACAAATAAATTTAACTGATAACCAGAAAGGCTATAGCCTGTCCAAAACATGGCAAATAACGTCACTACAATTAACGATACAATCGGCAACACTAAATCCAATACTTTACCATAATTATTTTCCGGGAAATTTCCTTGTAGATTTCCTGGGTTTGGTTTAGACGAATCAAAAAGCTCCCCAGTTTCTATCGCTTTCTTCTCGTGCTTTTTCATTTCCATTAAGTCAAAGTCTGTCCATGCTAGGAAAAAAACAATCGCTAAAGTCGCAAGCACATAAAAATTCATAGGTGCCATTAACACAAATGCCTCAAGTGGCGTATAAGCAGTTACTGCATGCGTTGCAAAAATAACTCCTAACTGACTGATTAAAAACGCACCCCAACTTGAAACGGGTGACACTACACAAACAGGAGCAGAAGTAGAATCGATAAAATAAGAAAGCTTCGCACGTGAAATGCGATGCGAATCAGTAATAGGTCTGGCAATTTGACCAACTGCTAACGCATTAAAATAATCATCTACAAATATGAGTATCCCTAAAAAAGCTGTTAATAATTTCGAGCCACGGCGAGTTTTAATTTTTTTAATCGCCCATGCCGCAAATGCTGTACTACCGCCTGATAAACTTACAAACGCTGTCACAACACCAAGCATTAATATAAAAAGCAAAATATAAATATTATAAGCATTTAACCCTTCTTCCCAAAAAGAAGTTCTAAATGATTCCCATAATAATAGCAACGAATCCACTGGAGCAAAATTTTCTACCAGAAGCGCTGCAGATACAATTCCAACCCCTAAAGATAAAATAACTCGCTTCGTTACAAGCACCATAATGATTGCAAGTAACGGTGGCAATAAAGAAAAAATCGTATTTTCCAAAACCTATTCCTCCTCAAAAATATAAAAAGCCAACCTACATATGTATATAGGTTGGCTTCCACTATTGAATTTAAGCATAAAAACGATTATTTACCATCTGTAGCTCACCATTTATATTTTCATATAAATGACAGTGTTATTCTTTTTTAGAATAACCCCAACTAAATATCGTTTGACGGACTATATTTAGCTTCGGCAAAACTTCCTTTCGTATACGATCATAAGCGTCATCTTCCTGTATAGTACTATTAAGCTCTGCAGCCTCTACCTATTATATTCATTTTCTCTATTGTAACAGTTGTTTCTGTTTTCTCTGGAATTTTTATTTTTCAGGTAACGGAATCGGCACCTCAACAGACGGAGCAGCAGAACCATCTCCTCCAGTATAAATATGTGGCACTTGCCCTTGCACTAATCCCATGGCTACGGGAATCTTTTGTTCGACAACACTCATTTTACTAGCAAGCGGTACAATAACTTGGACATTTACTTTAATATGAATACTCACTTCTACATACGCATTATTAATACCAAAGTTTTCGATAGTCGGTACAACAGTAGATTGAACATTTCCAATCACATGAAACCGAATAGGAATTTTAGGTCCTAAATTACCGATTAGCGGTATATTCGTTGCCTGCCCCATCGGCACAAAAAATACAACTCCGCCTTGATCTTCCATCGTTGTTTTATCGTATTCAATATCATCTAGATAAGGTAAACTCGATAGATTTCCCTTTTCTGCTTGTTCTAGATGGGCTTGCACCAAACTGTTCGTATCCGATAAGACACGATTAATAATTTCTGTATTAAATTTCGTCGTTACCATATTGGTGCTACCATTTGTTGATGGTACTTCCTCGATAATATCGTTTACATCTAAAACGTTCGCTGTCCTTGAGTTAATTGCTTTACTAATAACCATTGATGCGATTTTATTGGTTTGTACTTCCGCATAATCCAGATAAGTTGGAGTCAATTGGTTGTTAACGAAATAAAATACGCCTGCAACTGATAAGATAAATAACATTATTAGTATAGCTAGTTTTCGCTGAGCAGAAAAAAAAGGAAAACGCTTTTTTTTACGATAGAATAGCAAAAAATCCCCCTTATTACTATTATGTAATAAGAAGGATTATTATGCTTGACTCAGTAACTGATTGCCGTACCACTTAACTACATCACGTATTAACTCCGGCATATAGTATTCTTTCGTTGCAAATTTAAAGGAAGGAAAAAAATAACCAAATGTGAACATATCAAGTGTCGCCAATGTATACACTTTTTCAAGTAACAATCGTTCATCACCAATAAATACATCCCCATGCTCATCTTCCATCAATTGCTCGAAAATAATAGCCCCTAAGTATTTGCCTCTAAACCCGAGCCCCTTTACCTCTAAGTGTGGCCATTTCTCATTTTTAGATTGCTCCACAATTTCCAATAATTCCGCTCCTGTTAATGTGATAACACATGGATTTATCGGATGTGGCAAACATCGATGTAAGTCGCTAGCACTAATAGGACCAATCTGTAAGTCTGTTAAAAATATCCCAGCAGGAAACATCGCACAATCAGCTTTCGTAAAGGTAAGCAAAGCATTACCGAAAAATCTAGACATATCGGAAGGACCGAACCAATCTTTGTGCAAAAAGGTCTCATTCTGAAGAACAGCTTCAGAAAGTTCCTCGTTACCAAGAGCTTCCCACTTTTTCAGTTGCAGATCAAGATCTTTCGGCTTTGCTAAAGTATCTGTGGCATACAGCATGGCTTGCTTCGATATGATTGTTTTTGTCTCATGATCAAAATCGATTGTCACATGCCCAACATATGCACCATACTTACCTGCAGCAGCTTGTAAAGTGTTACCTATCATTTTGCCTTCTTCAAAGAAATGATGCGTATGGGATCCTAAAATAAGATCGATTTCTGGTATCTTCTCTGTCATGATCTCATCCTGTGACACGCCTAAATGAGATAAACAAACAAGCACATCCACGTCTTTTTCTATTTCCTTACAAACTTCTTTCAATCGATCAAGCGGCGGTTGAATATGCCAGCCTAATTGCTCATAGTACAATCCAAAATCTGCGGTCGCTGCTACAATACCGATCCGAATACCCGTCGGTGTCACATGAATTTTATAAGGAAGCACCCACGAAGGAATATTTCCGCTTAAATCAGTAAAATTGGACACAATAACTTCGAAGTTGGCAGCTTCATACAATGTGTTTAAATCATCATGACTAAGCGTAATTCCTTCATTATTACCAATGGTGACATAATCATAACCCGCTTCATTCAGTAATTGGATGTTTCCTTTCCCCAATGTTCCTTCAGTAAAAACATTGGAACGATCTATATGATCTCCGATATCGAGTGTTAAATAGGAGTCAGTCGGTCCATGGCTTTTATGACGCTCCGAGAGAAACTGATGAATCATCGGCCAATTTTCTAAATGGCTATGCAAATCATTTGTGTGATAAATATGGATTGTTTCTCTCACCTTTCATACACCTCTTCTATTTGATCAAATACGCCTCGCTTGCGCAGAGAGCAAGGCTAAATAAAGTTATTAAAACAACCCATCAATAATAGAGCGTACACCTAATAATAACAGCACAATTCTAAGTGCCAAAACAAGTGAATCTGAATTTAGTTTTTTATTTAACTTGGCACCGATTTTCGCACCAATATATGCAGCTGGAACAACTGGTATTGTATAAAGCCAAGGCACATTACCAAGTGAAATATGTGTTGCCGAGTTTACTATCGCCGATAAAAACACCATAAACATGGATGTTCCAACCGCGACATGCGGAGGAAACAAGAATAATAAGATCATGGCAGGTACGATAATTGAACCTCCACCGATCCCAAATAAACCAGATGCAAATCCAACACCAAATGTTAATACCAAAGCAAACCATATAGGATATCCATATACATACGTATCTTTTTCGTCCTTAAACGTTCGCTTCTTCCCATTTTCCACAAACCATCTCACTGGCTTCAAATGATCACGCACAAGTAAAAGGGTAGATAAAACAATAAGTAAAATACCAAAATACAAATTAAATGACGGTAAATCCAATCCCTTATTCACCCATGCACCAAGTATAGTTCCAGGAATACTTCCGATAAAAAAGATAAATCCACTTCTAAAATCCACCGTCTTTGACTTCATATACGATAACGTAGAAGAAAGACCCGTAAAGATCATCATGATGACAGAAAGTCCCACAACGCTTTGAGGAGTAATATTAGGAATTAATGCAAGTGTCGTCCCAAAAAACAACACAGCTGGAACTAAAATGACTCCACCACCTAAACCTACTAATGCTCCCACTATACCAGAAAATAACCCAGCAACTACTAGTAATACCCACTCCATTATATCCCACCTTCAAATAAGTCTAATTGTTTGGGAGCAAGTCCTTCAAATTCAATGCCGAGCATTTTTTGAAAGGATTTCGCATTTTTTGCCGCATGCCCTCCAGAATTATTATTAAATAATACAACTACTTCTTTTGCCTGTTTCTGCAATTGCTCCACTTTGTTTTGGATAAATGTGAGCTCCTCTTTATTATAATCATATAAATAACGTACTTCACGCCATTTTTCATTATTACCTGGGTTTTTCCAACCATATGTATTTCGACCATGTAATCGAACAAGTACTTTATCAGAAGTGGCGATTGGTATCAGCGGAACAGAACCTTCTCCAGCTTGTGGCTCATCGCACACGGTGTGGTGAAGATGATGACTCTTTAAGAAATCTAGTGTTCCTTTTTGGAATTTAGAAGAATACCAAGATTGATGGCGAAATTCAATCGCTAGCTCGAAATCTTTCAATTCTTCTTTCACCTTAAGTATGTATTCTACGTTTTCTTTGACACATGTAAACCAAGGGGGAAATTGCACCAACACCATCGCAAGTTTTCCTGCTTCTTTAAAAGGTTGAATGGACTCTCGGTAACGCTCGAACATCTCTTCCATTGATTCGTAATGGGACTCCCCGCGTAAATGTCCGGTTATTTCTTGATACGCCTTTACGACAAATTGAAAATTATCTGGCGTTTCTTTTATCCATTTCAAAACATTTTTGATAGGAGGTATCGCATAAAAAGCTGTGTCTAATTCAACGACCGGAAAATGCGCACTATAATCTTTCAATCTATCCTTTGCCGTTGATACGTACAAGTCAGAATGATCTCCCCAACCAGTTAAGCCAATTTTAATCATATGTTTGTCACCTCACTGTTCAAGTTATTTTATCATAACATTATGACAGCTGTTTATACAAAAAAAGCAACAGGGGTGAAATATGCATTCACCCTGTTGCTTTTCGGTAAGAAAATATAGGAATTACCCGATTGAACCTTCCATCTCGAACTTGATAAGACGGTTCATCTCCACCGCATATTCCATTGGAAGTTCTTTTGTGAATGGCTCGATGAAGCCCATTACGATCATTTCTGTTGCTTCTTCTTCACTTAATCCACGACTCATCAAGTAGAATAATTGTTCCTCTGATACTTTAGAAACTTTTGCTTCATGCTCAAGAGAAATATTATCATTCAAGATTTCGTTGTATGGAATTGTATCCGAAGTAGACTGGTTATCCATGATTAACGTATCACATTCGATGTTCGCACGAGCACCTGTTGCTTTACGTCCAAAGTGTACGATACCACGGTATGATACTTTACCACCTTGTTTCGCAATCGATTTCGAAACAATTGTAGATGACGTATTTGGTGCTAAGTGCATCATTTTCGCACCAGCATCTTGGTGTTGCCCTTTACCAGCAATTGCGATTGAAAGGGTCATACCACGTGCACCTTCACCTTTTAAGATACATGCTGGGTATTTCATCGTTAATTTAGAACCGATGTTTCCATCAATCCATTCCATTGTTCCGTTTGCTTCAACAACTGTACGTTTAGTAACTAAGTTATAAACGTTGTTCGCCCAGTTTTGAATTGTTGTATAACGGCAATAAGCATCTTTTTTAACGATAATTTCAACTACAGCAGAGTGAAGTGAGTTTGTTGTATAAACAGGAGCTGTACAACCTTCTACATAGTGTACAGAAGCGCCCTCATCTACTATGATTAGCGTACGTTCGAATTGACCCATATTTTCAGAGTTAATACGGAAGTATGCTTGAAGCGGTGTATCCACTTTTACGCCTGGTGGTACATAGATAAATGACCCGCCCGACCATACTGCTGAGTTAAGTGCTGCAAATTTATTATCTGTTGAAGGAATAACTGTTCCCCAATATTTTTTGAAGATATCTTCGTTTTCACGAAGTGCAGAGTCTGTATCTTTAAATACAATCCCCATATCTTCTAACTCTTCTTTCATGTTGTGGTAAACAACCTCTGATTCATATTGTGCAGATACACCAGCAAGGTATTTTTGTTCTGCTTCAGGGATACCTAGTTTATCAAATGTAGCTTTGATTTCTTCTGGCACTTCATCCCATGATTTTTGTGTAGCTTCCGATGGTTTTACGTAATACGTAATTTCATCAAAGTCTAATGCTCCTAAATCTCCACCCCATTGTGGCATCGGTTTAGAATAGAAAATTTCTAATGCTTTCAAACGATAATCTAACATCCATTGTGGTTCACTTTTCATACGTGAAATTTCTTCTACGATTTCTTTAGTCAAACCACGTTTTGAACGGAAAATGGATACGTCTTTATCGTGGAAACCATATTTATAATCACCAATTTCAGGCATTTTTTTTGCCATCGTAATTCCTCCGTTCTACTTTTATTGTTGTTCTTCAGAAACGCCTTTTTCCATTGCTTTCCAAGCTAATGTTGCACACTTAATACGTGCTGGAAACTTGGCAACCCCGTTTAATGCTTCAATATCACCGAGATCAATGGAATCGTCGTATTCTTTCCCAAGCATCATGTCAGAAAAGATGTGAGATAATTGAAGTGCTTCCTCAATTTTCTTTCCTTTTATCGCTTGTGTCATCATCGATGCAGATGACATGGAAATAGAACAACCTTCCCCGTCAAACTTGGCATTTTGAACGACACCATCTTCTACTTGAAGTGTTAGATGGATTCGGTCACCGCAAGTCGGGTTATTCATATCAATTGTCAAAGCGCCATCCTCAATACTTCCTTTATTGCGAGGATTTTTATAATGGTCCATTATTACTTGTCGATATAGTTGATCTAAATTAGAAGACATCGCTAAAATACTCCTTTGCAGTGCGCAGTCCAGCTACAAGTCTGTCAATATCTTCTTCAGTATTATAAAGATAAAAACTAGCTCTTGCAGTTGCCGTACATTGTAACCATTTCATCAAAGGCTGTGCACAATGATGACCGGCACGAACAGCAATACCACTCATGTCGAGCACAGTCGCAACATCATGTGGATGCACATCATCCAAGTTAAATGTTACAATTCCTGCTCGTTTAGATGGATCTACAGGTCCATATATAGATAGACCATTTACCGTAGACATTTTCTCCATCGCAAGCGCAGCAAGTTCATGCTCATGTTGTTCAATTTCATCTAATCCAATCTCTTCAAGGAAATCGATTGCAGCCGCAAGACCAATCGCACCTGCAATGATTGGTGTGCCGCCTTCAAATTTCCAAGGAAGCTCTTTCCATGTAGATTCATACAAACCTACAAAGTCAATCATTTCTCCACCGAATTCAATTGGTTCCATTTCTTCTAGCAATGCTTGTTTTCCGTAAAGTACACCAATTCCTGTAGGTCCACACATTTTATGACCTGAAAAGGCAAGGAAATCACAATCTAAGTTTTGAACATCTAACTTTAAGTGTGGCGCAGCCTGAGCTCCATCCACAACCATAATAGCTCCGTGTTCATGTGCAATTTGTGTAATTTCTTTGATTGGGTTCATCGTACCAAGTACGTTTGAAACGTATACAATGGAAACGATTTTCGTCTTATCAGTTATAGTTTCACGAACTTTTTCTAAAGATAGTGTCCCGTCTGCTTCTAAGTCGATATATTTCAGTGTTGCACCAGTTTCTTTCGCAAGTTGTTGCCAAGGAATGATATTCGAATGGTGCTCCATATGTGTAATAACAATTTCATCGCCTTCTTTTACATTTGCTCGGCCGTAGCTTTGGGCAACTGTGTTAAGAGAAGTCGTTGTACCACGAGTGAAAATAATTTCTTTAGTGGACTTAGCATTTATGAACTTACGAACTTTTTCACGTGCTCCTTCATAGCTTTCCGTCGCACGATTCCCTAGTGTATGAACACCACGATGAACATTCGAGTTTTCAAATTCATAATACTTTTTAATTGCTTCAATTACTTGCACTGGCTTTTGAGAAGTAGCACCACTGTCCAAATAGACAAGTGGATGCCCGTTAATCTCTTGGTTTAAGATGGGAAAATAGCTTCGAATCTCTTTACTGAGCATTAGCGAACTTTCCTTTCAATAACCTCCGTCAGCTGTTTCTTTACACCTTCGATTGGTAATTCAGTCACTACTGGAGCAAGGAATCCATGAATAACTAGACGCTCTGCTTCGTGTTTTGAAATACCACGGCTCATTAGATAGTACAACTGAAGTGGATCTACTCGGCCAACAGAAGCTGCGTGACCTGCTGTTACATCATCTTCATCGATTAATAGAATTGGGTTTGCATCCCCACGAGCTTTTTCACTTAACATTAGGACACGAGACTCTTGTTCTGCATTCGATTTAGTTGCACCGAATTCAATTTTCCCGATACCATTGAAAATAGAAGAAGCTTCATCTTTCATCACACCGTGTTTTAAGATTTGTCCCTCTGTATGTTTACCCCAGTGAATAACTTTTGTTGTAAAGTTTTGTTTTTGTTTCCCGCGACCTACAACAACCATTTTCACATGACCTTCAGAGTTATCACCTACAAGATGCGTTACATTCTCAGAAATTGTATCGCTGTCGTTCATCATGCCAAGTGCCCATTCAAGCACTGCATCACGACTAGTTACTCCGCGGCGGTTAACATAAGTGGTAAATCCTTCTGCTAATACATCTACAGTACCAAATGTTACTTTCGCGTTATCTTTTACAATTACTTCTGAAATGATATTCGCTTGGCCTGTTGTTTTTTCTACAGTAGATAAATAATTTTCTACATATGTTACAGCACTGTTTTCATCCGCAACAAGTAGGGTATGGTTGAATAGAGATGCTGAATCATTATCGTGTAAATAGATAACTTGAACTGGCTCTTCGATTACAACATTTTTCGGTACGTATACAAATACTCCACCGTTTAAAAGTGCTGCATGAAGTGCAGTTAGTTTGTGTTCATTTACTTTTACACCGTCAGTCATAAAGTATTTTTGAACAAGATCACTATGCTCACGTAGAGCTGTGTATATATCTGTCAAAATAACACCTTTAGCTTGTAAATCTGCTGATAAAGATACAAAAGCAGGTGTATTATTATGCTGAATATAGATGTTTTTTTGTTCTTCTGCATGCACAACTGCTTTTACTTCTTCTGGAAGTTCCTCAAGAGAAGTGTAAGCATTGCTTTCTACAGTATGTGTAGGAAATTCAGTGAAATTCCAATTTGTAATTTTTGTTTTATCTGGTGTTGGCATTGGAAGTGTCTCCAGTTCACCTAATGCTTTAAGACGAAGTTCCGTCATCCAGCTTGGTTCTTGGTTACCTTCTGAAAAGGAGCGGATATCTTGCTCGGTTAATGCCAATTTTGTTTCAACCGTCATGCTTATTCGTCCCCTTTCTTATGCTTCTTGTCCAACTGTCTCGTCTTCAATTCCTAACTCTTCTTTAATCCAGTCATATCCTTGTGCCTCTAATTTTTGCGCAAGCTCAGGACCACCTGATTTTACAACGCGACCTTGCATCATTACGTGCACATGATCCGGTGTGATGTAGTTAAGAAGACGTTGGTAGTGAGTGATGATAAGGCTTCCGAATCCTTCTCCACGCATTTCATTGATTCCTTTAGAAACAACTTTAAGCGCATCGATATCAAGACCAGAGTCAATCTCATCTAAAATAGCGAATTTTGGTTGTAACATCATTAATTGAAGAATTTCATTACGTTTTTTCTCTCCACCTGAGAATCCTTCATTTAAATAACGTTGTGCCATATCTACGTCCATTTCTAAAAATTCCATTTTACTATCTAATTCGCGGATAAATTTCATTAAAGAAATTTCTTCGCCTTCTTCGCGGCGCGCATTAATAGCTGAACGTAAAAAGTCTGCGTTTGTTACTCCAGTAATTTCACTTGGGTATTGCATTGCTAAAAATAGACCCGCTTGTGCACGCTCGTCTACTTCCATTTCTAATACATCTTCCCCGTCCAATTCCACTGAACCAGAAGTTACTTCATATTTTGGATGGCCCATAATAGCAGAAGCTAAAGTAGATTTACCAGTACCATTTGGACCCATAATAGCGTGAATTTCATTTGTATTAATCGTTAAATTAACACCTTTAAGTATCTCTTTACCGTCGATCGCAACGTGTAAATCCTTAATCACTAAAGTTGACATTGAATACCCTCCATTAAGTAACTATGAATGCATAACCATTCTAATTTATTATCATTCTAATCTTAACCCAAACTGAAGTCTCTGGCAAATCTTTTGAAACAGTTTCTTATTTAATATATAAAACATAGAAAAATCTTGATATTAATACCTTTTCCCTTAAACTCTATGGGAAATTGGAATAAGTTGATATTTTCAATACGAATCTCTAATTGAGAATCGATTTCACTATAAGGATAGTGTTAACAAAAAAATCCACGAAGAACATGTCTTCATGGATTTCATCTTATTAGCCTCTAAATGCTTTCGCATCAATTCTCGCAACAACTTGTACGCTTTTCTCATAATCTCGTTGTCTTCTTTTTTCCACTTTCATTCGTAAAGCTTGACTGCTCCGTAATTCGTCATATCCGAATCCGTGTACTCCCCTGAATGCGTGGTCCATCTGTTCCGTGTAAGGTAATCCCTCTGAATTGATAATGAATCATTCCTTTCGATTTTTTACACCTACACTATGGTACATACCCAAGTATTTTGTTATTAAACATTTTTTCTTTTGATAATTTTTATCATTTTTAATAGAGATATAAACAGCGACTGTTGAAAACCACTATATCCTCTTATTAGTCAAGGCCCCCCATGGAACGCGGCACATGTAAGAAAATGAATGCGCTGAAATTCTAGAGCCTGACGGGCATCCACTTTGCTCGGGTTACGAACATTTATCCGCGATTTGAGCAGAGTATTGCTCGGGTTGCTACTCTCATTGCGCGGGAGCACCGACTTTGCTCGGGTTACGAACATTTATGCGCGATTTGAGCAGAGTATTGCTCGGATTGTGACTCTCATTGCGCAGGAGCAGCGACTTTGCTCGGGTTACGAGCATTTATGCGCCATTAGAGCAGAGCATTGCTCGGGTTACGACTCTCATTGCGCGGGAGTAGCGACTTTGCTCGGGTTACGAACATTTATGCGACTTTAGAGCAGAGCATTGCTCGGGATGCGACTCTCATTGCGCGGGAGCAGCGACTTTGCTCGGCTTACGAGCATTTATGCGCCATTTGAGCGGAGCATTGCTCGAGTTGCGACTTTAGAGCGAAGCATTGCTCGGGATGCGACTTTCATTGCGCGCGCCACCGACTTTGCTCGGTTACAAAAATCATTACGCACTTGTTGTGGCAGTGCACGTATTACGACAATATCACTCAGATAGAAAAGATGATTACTCCCAGGCAAAAAATTTCTGTTTATTAACAAATGAAACCCTCAACTTTGGTTGAAGGGTTTCATTCTATAAAATGCAGACCTTGTATTACCAACTTTTATTAAATCACTATTAGTTAAAATTCGATTTGCTTCATGCCGATTGTTTAACTTCAGAAAATCTCTACATTCTTTATTAGTAATAGAATCCTTGTACAACAATAAATAGGTTGCTATTGCTCCGCGATATGCAGTTTGATCTTTCCTTTTACATTTAGGACATTCCCAAGTATGCTTTATTTTTTTCATGCCAATAAATTTGCATTTTGGACATTCTACACCTTTTATAAGCTCATTAGGATTAATCGAAAAATGCTTTGTAAGTGGAAAGTAGGTAAAAGGATCATTTTTCCTTAAAATAATTCTCCTAATTCTTTCCATTTCCTCCGCAGTCAATAGTTGTTTTTGGATTTGTATTTTTCGAAGATATGGTCGGATTTCGTTTTTATAGAGGATTTTTGCTTTATTGGTAGAGGTGCTAACGAAGCTTTTTCGAGATGCAAAAATAACTGCACCGTCAACTGGGATAGGTATGTTATGATCGTTAAAAAATTGGAAAAGTTGATATTTATAATCGTTTAATTGAGTAGCTGGACATGGATATTTGTTTATCTCGCCATTTTCTTTTCTTTGTATAATTTGTGAGGGGTTCTCTTGAAACGCTAATTCTCCTACGATATTTTTAACTTCCAGTATGATGGCTCCAAAAGGGGTAATGAGTAGAATGTCTAATTCAAATGCGCTTTCTGACCGTAATAATAATTTGTGATAAATATGAATATCATATGGTAGTCTCAGTTGTTCAATTTCTTTTAATATTATCTCCTCTCCAAAATCCCCTGCACTAGCTGCATGAATATCTTTTCTTACTTTTTCATATAAAGGATGATCTACATGTAATCTTCTTAAGAGTAATTCCATTCCTTCTATGTGAACAGATTTAGAAAACTTTTTTATGATCAATTAATTAGCCCCCTTTATATCAGAATAGCATGAATAGAACGTTAAATCCATTCGATTTTTACCGTGTTCTTTTATGTAGGATTATGTGTATTATCTCGCACATAAAAAAGCAGACACTACGTATGAGTGCCTGCTTAATCATATTATTTATTCATTTACTGGAACGATTGTACCGCCCCACTCTTTTTGGATGAAGTCTTGGATTTCTTTTGAGTGTAATGCATCTACTAGTGCTTTGATATTTTTATCGTTTTCTTTACCAGCTTTTGTTGCAATGATATTTACGTATGGTGAATCTGAGTTTTCAATTGCGATAGAGTCTTCAATTGGATTTAACCCTGCGTCGATTGCATAGTTTGAGTTAATAAGTAGCGCATCGCCTTCGTCATTTTCATATAATTGAACCATTAATGCTGGTTCATAGTTTGGATCAAATTGAAGATTTTTCGGATTTTCCACAATATCAGAAATTTCAGCAGTTGTTTTTTCAACACCTTCTGCTAACTTGATTAATCCTTCACTTTCAAGCATAGATAAAACACGACCGTGGTCTGTAACTGAGTTACTCATTAAGATTGTAGCGCCTTCTGGAAGCTCTTCAACAGAATTGTGTTTCTTAGAATATAATCCGATTGGCTCGATATGAATTCCACCAGCATTCACGAAATCATAACCAAATTGTTTAATCTGATCCTCTAAATATGGAATATGTTGAAAATAGTTTGCATCTAGTTCATCGGATTCTAAATCTTTATTTGGTAATACGTAGTCTTGGTAAGATTCTATAACTAATTCAATTCCCTGTTCTTCTAAGATTGGTTTTACTTCTTCTAGAATGACAGCGTGTGGTGTGTTGGAAGCACCTACTACCAATTTATTGCTTTCTTCTTCTCCTCCACAAGCTGCTAGCGCAAGCGCACTTACGGATAATAAAGCTCCAGCTAAAAACTTCTTCATCTGTATTCTCTCCTTCTATTGTCCCCATTTTTATATGTGATCGGGTAGACCCGTAAACACCTAACGTTTGTCAATCTTCGTCGTCACCATGTCTCCAATCCATTGAATAATGAACACAAGAATTAATATTAAAATCGTAGCCATTAAGGTGACATCCGTTCTATTTCGTTGGAAGCCATCTAGAAACGCGAGTGTTCCTAAACCACCGGCACCAATTATTCCTGCCATCGCTGTATAGCCAACGAGCGAAATACAAGTGACTGTAATTCCCGAAACTAGGGCTGGCAATGATTCAGGAAGGAGAACCTTCCATATAATAGTAGAAGTCTTTGCCCCCATTGATCTTGCCGCTTCTAAAACACCTTTATCAATTTCTCGTAAACCGATTAATACCATTCGTGCATAGAACGGAGCTGCTCCAATTACTAGAGCTGGGAAAGCTGCGTTTGGGCCACGAATTGTATCAAGTAGTAATTTCGTAAAAGGAATAAGCAAAATGATTAAAATAATAAAAGGGATAGATCTGAAAATATTAACTATAGCCCCTGTTAACCAATTCGCTAATTTATTTGCCCATGCTTGATGTGGACTTGTTAAAAATAATAGTAGCCCAAGTGCTAAACCAAAAATTGCAGTTAAGATAGTGGAAACTGCTGTCATATATAATGTCTCTAGTGCTGCTTCCCACATTTTAGGCCAATCAACATTCGGAAAAAGCGTATTAATCATTGTTGATCACCTCTGTACTTACTTTCTGTTCATGTATAAATCGTATTGCTTCATCGACGGCTAATGCGTCGCCATCTATTTGAAGAATTAATGTCCCAAATGCACCACTTTTTGTATGCGAAATATTTCCTTGCACGATATTTACTTCTAGCTCGAATTGTTTGATTAGCCTAGAAAGTATTGGTTGCTCTGTTTGTTCTCCTACAAAAGTGAGTTTGATTAACTTACCGTTTGGATATATATCCACTAAATTTTGTATCGTTTGCATTGTTTGCGTCGGTTCAGAAACTTGCGAAACAAATCGTTTTGTTATAGGTCGTTGTGGATTTTGGAAGACTTCTAGCACATCCCCTTCTTCTACAACTCGTCCACCTTCCATAACTGCCACTCGATTACAAATCTTTTGAATGACTTGCATTTCGTGAGTGATCAATACAATGGTTAAACCAAGTTTCTCGTTGATACTAACTAATAAATCTAAAATAGCGTCCGTTGTTTCTGGATCCAGTGCAGATGTCGCCTCATCACAGAGTAGAACTTCTGGACGATTTGCCAATGCACGAGCAATTCCTACACGCTGTTTCTGCCCGCCTGATAGTTGTGAAGGATAATAATTTCCTCTTCCCTCTAATCCCACAAGTTCAATCAATTCATTAACACGCGCTACTCGTTGATCCTTTGGAACCCCAGCAATTTCAAGCGGGAATGCAATATTTTCTGCAACTGTTCGGGACCATAACAGATTAAAATGTTGGAAAATCATACTTACCTTATGTCGAACTTGACGAAGCTTTTCCTCATTTATCGATGTAATTTCTTTTCCGTTCACAATAATTTGTCCAGCAGTTGGTTTCTCTAATCCATTTAGCAAACGGATCATTGTACTTTTTCCAGCACCACTATATCCAATAATGCCGAAAATTTCGCCTTGCTTTATATCAAGATTTACATCATCAACAGCAATTATCGTACCTAGTTTCGTTTTAAACTTCTTCGAAACATCTTTTAAACTTATCATGTAAATCTCACACCTTCCAATATTAAAAAATCCCTTCTGCAAAAGAGCAGAAGGGAAGTAAGTTATCCATCGAAAAGAACTTATCCATTCTCTCATTTCCCAAAGCGTTTGCTTTGTGTGATTTGGCACCATTTCATTTACATGACGGTTGCCGGGCTTCGTAGGGCACTTCCCTCCACCACTCTTAATAAGAGTAATACTATTTAATTGGTAAAGCTCAGTAAGAAGTATACTATCACATGATCGCTTGATCGTCAATATTTTTTATTGTTTCTAGCAGAAAAGGAACGGATTGAAAAGCATATATTTTTTTATATACGCGTCCCTTTTTGGCGATCAGTAAGCATGGGACGCTTTCTATTTCATATTCCATTGCCAGGCTTTCGAGGTAATTTATATTTGCTTGGCCTACTGGATTTGGCACTAATACGTCGATCACTTGCATCATCTTGCTTGCCACCATGCATGTACCGCACATCGGTGTATAAAGATAGAATAATGAAAGCTCGTTGTTATTTTTGTAATGCTCCCATTGTTCACGCGTCCATTCATTCACAAAACATCATCCTAAAGTAAAAATTCTTTTTTCACTTTAATATTAACACGTTTCAATATAGAAGCCAAAACTTTGAAAGGGGTATTTGCGACTTCACAATACATCGGATTTGTGTATAGATGAATTGCTTCTGGATATTCTTTTCGGACGATTGAACGTATTTGCTCACCTGATTTATCTGCATCTAAAAAAGCATAGATCGGCAAGTCATCATATGGGCTTAAGATTTCCTCTAGCTTTACATTGGAGATTGTACCATTTGTACAAATAATTTCTGGGGATTCATCAAGAAGTCGCAAAAGCTGAAGCTTATCCGACCTTCCTTCGACGAGAATTACTTTTTCACTAAATACATTAGCCAATTAGCTTCTCTCCCTAATCTTCATCGTTAACTCAGTATATGAAAAAAACGCCGACAATTAACCGGCGTTTTAATTATTATTCTGAAATTAATTCTTCATATTGGTCAGCAGTTAATAAACCATCGATTTCTGAAGCATTTGATGGCTCAACAACGATCATCCATGCATTTTCATACGGAGATTCGTTTACAAATTCAGGGCTATCTTCTAGCTCACTGTTCACTTCAACCACTTTTCCGCTAATTGGAGCATAAAGTTCTGAAACAGTTTTTACTGATTCCACACTACCGAATGGGTCTCCTGCTTTAATATCGTCTCCCACTTGTGGAAGCTCGACAAACACGATATCCCCAAGCTCAGATTGCGCAAAATGAGTAATACCGATACGTGCATTTCCACCTTCTGTTTTTACCCATTCATGTTCTTCTGAGTATTTCAAATCTTTTGGTGTGCTCATAAATTATACCCCTCTCAAATAAGTTATATATTCATCTATAATATTCACACATTTTTATAGTAAAAACAAGCTACTTTAGTTGTTTGACCAAATTTGTTCAAACTCTTCTTCTTTAAAACCAAGCGTCAACTGCTTACCATCAAAAACAAGTGGTCGTTTCACAAGCATCCCATCGAATACTAGCGTTTCGATTTGTTCTGCCTCTGTCATATTCGGTAACTTTTCCTTTAATTGTAACTCTCTATATTTTGTACCACTCGTATTAAAAAGTTTCTTTAATTCGATATTCGTTTTTTCTAGTATTTCTTTTACTAATTCTTTTGTGGGAGGGTCCTCCACAATGTGATGATATGTAAATTCTACATCTTTGTCCTTCAACCACTTACTCGCTTTATTACATGAACTACATTTAGGATAACCAAAAAATTGTATTGTCATTACTTCTCACCTTTTTTCTTTTTATCATATCAAAAAAAACGATGAACCGCACTTTGCGTCCATCGTTTTTTGTATGGTGCTAATTAAACGACATATTTCTCTGCATCAATCAATTTAACGGATGCTTCGCGTTTTTTAGCGATAACATTGTAAGGTGTGTTGCGTGTTAGTTTACGAAGTGCAGAAAGCATCATACGTAATGTATCGCCTTCTACAGATGCGATGAGCGTTTCTTTCGCATCCTTTTCAATTGCTTCGAATGCTTCTTGGCAGAAAATTTGTGTGTAAAGCAGTTTTTGGTTCGCTTTTTCTACTCCATTACGTGCAATCGCTTTTTCCGTACGTAGAAGAGCCGATTCCATTGCAAATAAGTTATTTGCGATATTTGCAATGTTCACAAGTACTTCTTGTTCTGCTTCTAGTTTAGTACCAAAACGCTGTGCTGCAAGACCAGCTGCTAGCAAACCAATTTTCTTCGCATTTGCTACTAATACTTTTTCTTGCGCTAATGGCGCATCACTTACCTCTTCAGGCATCATCATAAGTAGCTCTTCCTGTAAGCTTTGTGCTTTTTGAAGAAGTGGTAATTCGCCTTTCATTGCTTTTTTAAGGAAAGTGCCTGGAACGATTAGTCGGTTAATTTCATTGGTTCCTTCGAAAATACGGTTAATACGGGAGTCACGGTAAATACGCTCTACTTCGTATTCTTGCATGAAACCATATCCGCCATGTAGTTGCACAGCTTCATCCGCAATATAATCCAATACTTCTGAACCTACTACTTTGTTGATAGAGCATTCAATTGCGTATTCTGCGATAGATGCTGCAATCGCTTTGCCATCTTTTTGTTCTTCTACACTCAACTGACTCATACGCTCTTCAAAATATCCCACAGTGCGGTAGATTAAGCTTTCTGTCGCATATAATTTCGAAGCCATTGTCGCTAATTTTTGTTTCGTTAAATTAAAAGAAGAAATAGGCGTTTTAAATTGTTGACGTTGATTAGAATAAGAAATTGCTAATTCTAGTGCACGTTTAGAACCTCCAACAGTTCCAACTCCTAGTTTATAACGACCAATATTTAAAATATTGAAGGCAATGACGTGACCACGGCCAATCTCCCCTAGTAAGTTCTCTACTGGTACTTGGGCATCTTGTAAAATAAGTGTGCGAGTGGAAGACGATTTAATCCCCATTTTCTTTTCTTCTGCTCCAACAGAAACGCCTGGGAATTCACGCTCTACGATAAAAGCAGAGAATTTGTCCCCATCCACTTTTGCGTAAACAACAAATACATCTGCAAAGCCTGCATTCGTAATCCATTGCTTTTCTCCATTTAAAATATAGTGCGTGCCTTCTGCGTTTAACTTTGCAGTAGTTTTCGCTCCTAATGCATCGGAACCAGAACCTGGCTCTGTAAGTGCATATGCAGAAATTTTGTCTCCAGAAGCAGAGTTTGGTAAGTATTTTTGTTTTTGCTCTTCATTACCAAAAAGGACGATTGGTAAAGTTCCGATTCCTACATGGGCACCGTGTGTAATCGAAAAACCACCAGCTACAGATAATTTCTCCGCAATTAGTGCAGAAGAAATTTTATCTAATGCAATCCCGCCGTACTCTTCTGGAATATCTGCTGCCAGTAAGCCTAGATCACCTGCAGATTTAAGTAATCGAACCGAATGCTCGAACTCGTGATTTTCTAATTTTTCTACTACTGGTAATACTTCATTTGAGACAAAGTCTTCCGCAGTTTTCGCAATCATTTTTTGCTCATCTGTAAAATCCTCTGGTGTGAAAATACGATTTGCATCCACGTCTTCTACTAAAAAGCTTCCACCTTTAATCATTTGTTTTACTTCCGTCATGTTAAATTCCCCCTTGAAAAGTTTGGTTATAGCAGTTCGAACACTCCGGCAGCTCCCATTCCCCCACCGATACACATCGTTACAACACCGAATTGTTTTCCTTGTCGTTTTAATTCACTCATCATTTTTAATGTTAGAATAGTACCTGTAGCCCCAAGCGGATGACCAAGGGCAATTGCTCCCCCATTTACATTTACTTTATCTAGATCAATTCCTAAATGACGCACCACTTGGATGGATTGAGAAGCGAACGCTTCATTAATCTCCCAAACGTCGATATCTTCTATGGATAAACCTGCAATTTTTAATGCCTTTGGAACGGCTACAATTGGGCCAATTCCCATTACGTCAGGTGCAACTCCTCCTACTGCAAACGAACGGAATTTAGCGATTGGTTTTAATCCTTGTGCTTCCGCCACTTCACGGTCCATCACTAAAACTGCCCCTGCACCGTCTGAAGTTTGTGAAGCGTTACCCGCTGTTACTGAACCACGGGTGTTAAATGCAGGACGTAACTTGGAAAGTGTTTCAATAGATGTTCCAACCCGAACTCCCTCATCCATTTCAAATAAAAACCTTTTCTCCTGAGCTTTATTATTTCCGTCTACAAAATGCTTCACTACTTCTACTGGAACAATTTCATCGTTAAACTTCCCAGCAGCAATGGCAGCAGCAGCTAGTTCATGAGAACGCACTGCAAAGGCATCTTGGTCTTCGCGACTCACGCCGTACTTATTTGCCACTTGCTCCGCTGTATGCCCCATCCCCATATAGTACTGCGGAGCTGTTTCTGCTAAGTGTGCATTCGGTCGGATTGTATTTCCCATCATTGGAACCATACTCATTGACTCTACTCCGCCTGCAATAATTGCTTCCGAATGCCCTAGCATAATTCGTTCCGCTGCATATGCAATCGATTGCAAGCCTGATGAACAGAAGCGATTCACTGTAATCGCTGGTGTTGAGTCAGGAAGGCCTGCCAGAGCCCCTATATTACGAGCAACATTCATCCCTTGCTCTGCTTCTGGCATCGCACAGCCTAATATTAAATCATCGATTGGTCCATCATAGTTTCCCGCTCTTTTTAATGTTTCTTTCACAACTAATGCTCCAAAATCATCTGGACGAACAGTTGCGAGAGAACCTTTTTTCGCTTTACCAACTGGTGTTCTTGCACCTGCTACGATAACTGCTTCACGCATGAGTTTTCCTCCTTTATCACCTACGCACAATTAGTTGCGTAATGGCTTACCTTTCACTAACATATGTTGCATTCTTGCTTGCGATTTTGGATCTGCTACCAAGCTTAAAAATGCTTCGCGTTCCAAGTTAAGTAAGTATTGCTCATCCACTAAAGTACCGTATGGAACTTCTCCTCCAGCAATCACGTAGGCAAGCTTTTTCGCAATTTTCAAGTCATGCTCACTAATATAGCCAGATAAGAACATACCCTCAGCACCTAAAAGTAATGTTGCATATCCAGGAGACCCTGTTACAGGAACCTTCTCTCGTAATGGAGCTTTGTATCCAGCATTTGCAAGACTAAGTGCTGCTTGTTTTGCATCATACAATTGATGATCAGGATTCACACTAATACCATCTGCAAAGTTTAAGAAGTTATTTTCAAGCGCTTCTTCTCCTGATGATGACACTTTTGCCATTGCAATTGTTTCAAATACTTTATTGGCAACGTATTGATAGTCCACCTGGACGCCTTTTGGAAGCCCTTTTAAATGCTTCATATATAACTCTTTGTTACCACCGCCGCCAGGGATTAGACCAACCCCTACTTCTACTAGCCCCATATAGGTTTCGGTCGTTGCTTGAATATGTGCTGCTGGTAAACAAGCTTCAGCACCACCGCCAAGTGTCATTCCAAATGGTGCAACAACCACTGGCTTAGTGGAATATTTAATTTTCATCGTTGCATTTTGGAAGCTTCGAATAACATAATCCAATTCAAATAAATTATCGTCTTGAGCTTCCATCAAAATCATCCCAAGGTTTGCACCAACACTAAAGTTTTTCCCTTGGTTTCCAATAACAAGCCCTTTAAAGTTTTTCTCCACTTCCTCAATCGCAAAGTTAATCATTTGTAATATGTCGAGTCCAATTGCATTTGATTTAGAGTGGAATTCCAGTAAAGCAATTCCGTCACCTAAATCTATTAAACTAGCGCCAGAATTAGATTTAATAACACCATGTTTTTTCTTATAACGCTTCAGGTCAATTACTTTTTCATTGAAAGAAACGATTTTGTAGTCATTTCCATCAAAGTAATAAAGATCGCCATTTTCTTCTTTATAAAAGGATTCGAACCCTTTATCTAAAAGCAACTGTACGAATACAGGGATTTCCTTTCCTTCTGCTTTCATCTTTTCAACTGACTCTTTTACACCAATTGCATCCCATATTTCAAACGGTCCTTGCTGCCAGCCAAATCCCCATTTCATCGCTTGGTCAATGGATACGATATCGTCTGCAATTTCTCCGTGCAACTCAGCGGAATAAATAAGTGTCGGGCTTAAAATGCTCCACAGCAGTTCTCCAGTACGGTCTTTAGCATATGTTAACGTTTTCACTTTTGCCGCTAATCCTTTTTGCTGTTTTGCCATTTCCATCGATGGTGTTTTTAGCTTTTTGACTGGCTCATATTCAAGTGTTTCCGTATTTAATTCTTTAATTTCTTTTCCTTCTTTTAAGAAGAAACCTTGCCCTGTTTTTGCACCAAGCCATTTATTTTCAAGCATTTTATGCATAAATGCCGGTACTTCAAACACTTTCTGCTCTTCCCCAGTCGTTTGGTCAAATACATTTTTTGCAACATGTGCAAACGTATCTAATCCGACTACGTCTAAAGTGCGGAACGTTGCAGATTTTGGACGTCCAATTAGTGGGCCAGTAACTGAATCTACTTCTCCAACAGAATATCCGCGTGCCTGCATTTCACGCAGAGTCACAAGTAAACCATATGTGCCGATTCGATTGGCAATAAAGTTAGGCGTATCTTTTGCTAATACGACTCCTTTTCCTAGAATATCTTCACCGAATTGCTTCATATATTCTACTACCTGGATATCGGTTGTTTTCGCAGGTATCACTTCTAACAGCTTTAAATAACGTGGTGGATTGAAAAAATGTGTGCCAAGAAAATGTTTAGCAAAATCTTCAGATCTTCCTTCCACCATTGCATTAATACTAATTCCTGAAGTATTGGAACTAATTATTGTCCCCGCTTTTCTTACTGTGTCTATTTTTTCATACAGACTTTTTTTCACATCTAAATTTTCCACTACTACTTCAATGATCCAATCGACCTCTTTTAACTTCTCTAAATCATCTTCAAAGTTTCCTGCAGTAATGAGTTGTAAGTTTTTTGTAGAAGTTAGAGGTGCGGGTTTTTGCTTCAGCAATTTTTGTAAAGCAGTCTGAGCAAATTTATTACGAACTGCTGGTTGCTCTAATGTTAACCCCTTTGCTTCCTCTTCTTTACTCACTTCTTTTGGCACGATATCTAACAATAATGTCGGAATACCTATATTCGCTAAGTGTGCTGCAATTCCAGATCCCATTACCCCCGAGCCAAGAACAGCTGCTTTTTTAATTTGAAATGTCACGTGCAAAAGCCTCCCCTTCATCTTGAATGAATGCTCATTCATTTTATAGATAAAAAAAATAGAACACTCTCTATGTCTATTAGTTTAGAACAATTTTTAAATTTTCGCAATAATAAAATGAATAAAAACGAGCAATTTTCTTTCTAGTCTTTCTGAAACAGTGTAAACTAATTTAGAAAAGTGAAAGGCACCTGCTTAGCCACGACAAAGCTCTTCGCCGAGGAGCTTGATAAAATACAGAAATTTGGCATTTGATCGTAAGCGGCCGTCGCCTGGAACCTATATATGAAAACAAATCATAGGAGGTTTTTAATATGAACAAAATTACAACTGTAGAACAATTCAACGAAATCATTTCTGGTGACAACGAAGTACTAGTAAAATTCGAAGCTGGTTGGTGCCCCGATTGCCGACGCATGGAAATGTTCATCGACCCAATCATTGAAAAGTACAACCAATATACATGGTATGAAGTAAACCGTGACGAATTACCGGAAATCGCAGAAAAATACGAAGTAATGGGAATTCCAAGTCTTCTTATTTATCAAAACGGCGAGAAAAAAGCACATTTACACAGTGCAAACGCAAAATCACCAGAGCAAGTAACAGAATTTTTAGACGCTCAGAATTAATTAATATTAAGAGGTTAGCTTTTTCCTCTGCGACGAGCTTCTCGCAGGAGCAAGTAACAAAATTTCTAGATGCTTAAAACAAATAATCGCAAATGCATAAGCCCTTTGAAACCTCTAATTTAAGTTTCAAAGGGCATTAATATTTTATTTCACACTATTCATTTGTTATTGCATCACGCGAGGTTAATATGTTCAATGCATTCGTAGGGGTTTCCCCTCTAAGTACCTGTAAAACAGAATCAGCAGCGAGCATCCCCATTTTAAATCTCGTCTCTACCGTCGCAGATCCAATATGTGGTGTAGTGACGACGTTCGCAAGTTTCAATAGTGGATGATCGACCTTAACTGGTTCTTGTTTATATACGTCTAATCCAGCTCCCGCAATTACTTTATTCTTCAATGCTTCAACTAAAGCATCTTCATCAACGACAGCACCCCGTGATCCGTTGACAAAAATAGCATTTTGCTTCATCAGCTTAAACTCACTAGCCCCATACATATTTTTCGTTTCCTCGCTTAGTGGCACCATATTACAAACAAAGTCCGAACGTTTTAGCAAATCTTGAAAACTGCAATATTGTGCATTATAAGTCGATTCGATTTCCTCATCACGACTTCTATTATGATAGAGAATTTCCATACCAAATCCAAATTTTGCACGTGTAGCAATTGCCTTTCCAACTCCACCCATTCCTACAATGCCTATTACTTTTCCATACACATCAGTTCCGAATAATTCTTCTCCAATCATGGAATCCCAATTTCCTTGTTTCACATACGCATCCAACTCTGGTATCCTTCTAGCTGCAGAAAGAAGTACACCAAAGACTGCATCTGCTACAGTTTCATTCAAAATGCTAGGTGTATTTGTTGCAATTATATTCCGTTTTGTTAATAGATCTAAATCCAAATTATCATATCCAACCGAAATATTACTTACTACTTTCAGCTTTGGACTTTTATCCAAAATTTCCTCATCGATTTTTAGAGCAGAACCAAGTAATGCTTCTGCATCCTTTAAATGAGACATGAACTCGGGATATATCGATTCATCTAACTCTTCAAAATAAATAACTTCACATGTTGTGCGCAAATAATCTAAAACACGTGGATCCACTTTTCTATAAACTATTACTTTTTGCATGATTGGATTCCTCCTAATTCATTTGCTCTCTACCTATTAATATATCTCTAATTGTATGGCAAACAAATAACTCAATCAATAAATATATAAAATATTCTAAAATTTCTATTTTTATGCCCGATAGTTTATGATAATGTGCAAACTAGTTGGAGTTTATATAAAATAATAAATAACCCCTCCTATTGAAAGGAAAGATTCTCTCAGCATGGAAGTAGGGGCTTACTGTCCGATAATGCAGAATAAATGGAGGGTCCGTATGAAAATCCAATTACAACTACAAGGCTTATCTCAATACGATTCATCGATTCGAACAGACTATCAAGCCTCTGCATGCGGTCCAGTGACAGCATTTCTATTATTAAATTATTTACAAGAAAATACTTTTTCTGATACACCTAACACACTTTACGAAAAACTTGGTGGTACTCGTATCGGATTATTTACCCATCGATTTGTCCGTAATCTTCGCAAAATACTTGGTCCTAATTGGCAAATTGAAAAATGTTCTCTTCATACAGCACTAGGCGAGCTTAAAAACGGTAGACCTGTTGCACTCAAATTCGATAAATACTTTTCCTTTCGTTGGAGAAAAAAGGCGACATTTGCTTATCACTGGGTACCCCTTATCGGATACGAAATAGAAGACGATGAGCTTTTTTTACTCATTCATGATAATGGTGGACGAAATCGAGAAAGTAAAATTCGCAAAGTATCCTATGCTCAAAATGCTTCTATTTTAACTTTTATACAAATCACTCCAATGCAAAAAGCGCCAGAATCCCTTGATACTCAAGATTAATGTGAAAAAGACTGTTCTACACTAGGAACAGTCTTCGTTATATTCCTCTATAATTCCTTCACCATAAATACTTGGGAAATGTCTGTATTTCTAAAGCCTTTGCTCTGTAAAAAAGGTAGTGTTTTTTTCGTATGATCGTATAAATTATACGTCGTCCTTTTGAGTGAGTGTTGAAAATACAATCCTTCTTGGAGGACCGCTTGGAGTGCACGCTCCCCTTCCTCTTTCTCTGTAGCAATTGCTGCTTGAAACAACGTGACTCCTTCTATTTCTCCCCCATATTGTTGCTTTGTCCTTACTAAACAAGCTGCAAGAATTTCATTCTCCTTTGTTGCAATTATTGCTTCACCCCCTACTCTTGGAGTATTAGTTGGATCCACTTGCCAAGGCACAACAGAAGGAAATATCCCTGTATTTATCACTTGTAAAGCAGGCAATCTTTTTATAGCAAATTCGTCTGCAACTTCTTCATCAAAAGAGAGCTCTCCATCTGCCTCTAAAAAATGTAAGGTGTCGATTACATTGTAGCCAGCTTTTTCGTAGAGTTTAATAGCCGGCTGATTAATGGACAAAGCTTCTAATGTTGCAATATCTACATTTTGCTCTTTTAATAGATGAAGGGCTTTTTCTACCAGTAGAGAACCTAGTTTCTTCCCTCTGTACGCAGGAATTATACCCGTACCGCCATTCCAGGCGATTTTCTTACCATCTACTTCTCGAATGCCCTGTAAAACAAATCCAATCAGGTTATTATCCTCAAACATAATAATCGACAAAGCTGGTGAAAGATTTTCATTTCCGAAACGTGCAACAAAAGCATCCAATGACATCTTCATCGGTATATAATACCCTTCAAAACCATTCGTAAAAAGTTCATGCGCTTCTTTAAAAGTTAAATGCTCCATTGTTTTAAAAGTAATCATTTCATACCCCTTTGTATAAGTCTTTAAAACGAAGTGAAACAAATAGGACTTTGTTTCGGTTTAAACCACTCATCAAGCTTCTTAATATCTATGTCGCCAATAGATACAACTCCATAATTATGAAGCGCCTCAACTGATATGCATCCCATCCACCAGGAACTCAAATCATGGATACCTATTTTAATAGTTGCTTCTTCATTTATATTCGATATTTTTGTAGCATTCCAAAAATCACCATTGTAAATAACTTCATATAAGCCGTTTTGTTCTATTAAGAATGTATCTTCAATTTCTATTAATAACCTGATATATTCATCTGGTCTTCTGAGCTGCCGGAAATTCATTTCGTGTATGAAATCAACGACATTAGTTATTCTATACATTAAACCCGCCCCAGTAGTTGCCACTTCATGATAAACACTAGGTATCAGATGATTGGAGCCGTTTAATGGATTAGAAAGCGTGTATAAAAAGGATGGATCATTTGTCCGAAAAATAATTCGATCCACTTGATCTTGTTGGGAATATAACCAAGCAGCTATTTGTTTATAGGCAATTGGATCAGTCCATATCCATTCGTGGACAATCATATATTGATGTAAAAAGTGACTATCTTTTACCGTTTCTAAAGTGAATGCTAATGCACCTAATAGCTGTCCATTTTCTATCACGCCGACATAATTAGTTACCCCATTTTTAATTCGTTGTCGTTCAGTCCACGTTCTTTTAATCATTCCATGATTTTTTTGCGCATAGTCGTTATACAGGGAAACGATTGCTTCCTCATCCTTTGGAGACAAGAACTTGACCAATCCTTTTTCACCATTTGAAACAAGTGCATTCGGTTTAATTTTAAATTCATATTTCATTGGTCCATAACCGTAACCCATATTGCGATAAAAACTTGGATTAAACGGGTAAAGTGATACTAGCGATACATTTTCTTGACTAGCATATTGATGGAAATGAGAAAGAAGTGTAAATGCAATTTTTTCTTTTTTATGAAGCAGATGCACCGCTACCATTCCAATACCAAAAATACGCTGGAATTTACCGTTCACATTACATTCAAAATCATGCAGACGATATATACCTAGAAGTTCTTCTTCCTCATTAAAATACCCAAAATACTGAATACCATTTTGTTCTTCTTGCTCTTTCGTTAAACGACTTATAAATTCCAATTTTTTCTCTGATGTTTGGATGTTCATCCCTGGATAAGCAAAAGCAACAATATCTGCTACAGCTTCCAAGTCTTTGTTTTGTAAAAGTCGAATCAAATCAGTCTCCCCCTTGCGAAAAACCATGTCCATCTTATAGATAAAGTAATTATATTTTATTTTCTATGTTTTGATAATAGTTTTACTATTTTTCTTTTGTCAGTAAAACTTAGTCATTGTATGATTAAATTCCCTACTTAAGAATTGATATACTAAAAAAGAGTTCTTCCCAACGGATTAGGAAAAACTCTTTAACTAACATACAAATCGCTCTACTTTTGAAGCTGTCTTGCCAATATCGTATATCCATGTTCATACAAATAATCGAATTTCGAAGCCGGTATATCATTTACAACTAAATGATTTAATTCTGCTTCGATTGGGACATCCCTTCTAATGGTTGCAAGTTCCTTTGATAATTTTAGCATTTCTAGATCTGTCTCAATTTTCGTTCGTTGCCCTGCTTTCAATAAATGAAGGGAATCAATTACTGCTTCCACACTGCCATAAGTTTGCACTAATTGCAATGCCGTTTTCGGGCCAATTCCTTTTACGCCTGCATAGCCATCGCTAGTGTCTCCCATGAACGCTTTCACATCAGGGAATAGTAAAGGAGAAATTCCATACTCTTCTATAAAACGCGCTTCATTGTACACATCATAGATTGTAAATCCTTTTTTCGTAAATGCGATTTCCGTTGATGGATGAAGTAGCTGTAATAAATCTTTATCCCCACTAACGATTGTGAACCTCGCATCGTCTTGCCATTTATGGGTAATAGAAGCGATTGTATCATCTGCTTCCATTCCAACTATTCCAAAGTTCATCCAGCCTAAATGCTCCGATAAATCTTGTGCCATATCAAATTGGGGGATTAGTTCCTCTGCTGGTTTCGGACGGTTTGCTTTATATCCGTCATACAGTTCATTGCGAAACGTATGCATCCCTTTATCCCAACAAACCGCCATATGCGTCGGCTGCATTAAATTCTGTGCTGCAAGTACATGGCGTGCAAATCCTTGTACAGCATTCGTTGGAATACCTTTCTCATTTTTAAAGTAGTTTCCGGACATAGCTGTTGCAAAAAACGAGCGGAATAACAGGGCCATTCCATCTATTATTAGTACATGTGGTTTATCTTGATTCATTTCAAACATCCTTTAAAGTTAATATTATCTAGTATAACATGAATAGGCTTAAATCTTATTAGGAGGGGGTATATTAATAGAAATATATAATCGGGGGAATCAACGCATGAACATACATAATGGCTCACTTTATTGGCCTACAACAACCGCTCCTTTTACTCCAAATACGCTTTACGAGAAGCTAGATCTATATGATACAGTAATTGTCGGCTCCGGCATGTCCGGTTCTTTAACTGCTCTTGCATTAGCAGAGGCTGGTTTATCCGTTGCAGTATTAGATAAAAGGGCGCTTGGCACTGGTAGCACTAGTGCCAATACGGGCTTGCTGCAGTATTCCAATGATATTATGCTGCATGAATTGATCGAACAAATAGGGGAACTAGAGGCTGTCCGCTTTTATCAGCTTTGTTATGAAGCAGTGGATGACATTGAAAAAACAGTAAATCGACTACATATAGATGCAGATTTTATTCGTAGACCTAGTATTTGTTATGCGAGCGATGAAAAAGACGTGGAAAAAATAAAAACCGAATACGCTACTTTGCAAAAGTATGGACTTCCATGTGACTATTACGAGCAAAAGGATATAGAAGAAAAGTTTCCATTTTCTAAATTAGGTGCTTTAGTTACGTTTAATGATGCAGAAGTAAACCCATTAAAATTTGTACAAGCACTTCTACAGAAAGTCGAATCGATGGGAGTTCATCTCTTTCCATATGTGGAGGTGCAAGATGTATTTAATGTAGAAGATCACCTCGAGCTACGTACTTCCGGACAAACATTCCATGCAAAACAAATCATTTATACAACAGGTTATGAAACTACACCTGTTGGCAATAGAATTGGTGCAGATATTAACCGATCCTATGTATTTGTAAGCAATCCAATGGAAGATTTATCTGACTGGTATAAACGAGCACTTATTTGGGAAACAAAACGACCATATCTCTACATCCGCTCAACTTCAGATGGCAGAATAATAGCAGGTGGATTAGATGAAGATAAACCTGATGCTCCCCTTTCAGACGAATTAATCATGATGCATGCTAAAAAATTATTAAAACAAACGGAAACCCTATTTCCGAATTATCGTATGAAAATTGACTATGCCTACGCTGCAAGCTTTGGAGAATCTATTGATAATTTACCATTTATCGGAGAACATCCTACCAAAAAAAATCACTATTATTTGTTAGGATATGGTGGCAATGGAACGGTATATAGTATGTTAGGATCTCAAATTTTAAGAGATTTAATCACTGGCAAAAGAAACGAGGATGCTGAAATCGTCCAACTAAATCGTAAATACGGAGTAACTTAAAACAACGAAGGAAATATTACTTCCTTCGTTGTTTTAAGAAATTATTAAGTTTTTCTATTAACGCCTCTCGCATGAATGGCTTCTTTACTCCATAAAAAGTTACGATATGTTTTTGCTCTTATCGTATTTGTAGAAAATATAGTTTTTCTTGCGTATTCATTCGTGGCAGTTACAGCTCGTGTATATTGTTCCTTCATATTTCTTGCCTGCAAATAGTTGGTTATCTTAGCAGGTGTACCACTACTTTCTACTAACCCATGCAAATGAAAAACAGCACTCTTTTTTTGATCTATAATCGCATCAAATACGAACATAATGACTCGATTCACGTCTCTTTTTAAAGCAATCAGGTCCATATAATAGGCATCTTTATAAGCTAAAAATTGAACAACATAACCAAGTAAAGCTTTTTTCAATTGAAATGGAAAAAATGCAATCATTCGATTATGTTCTTTAACTGCGTATATCTCTACTCCTTCATTTTCCCCAATTAGCTTCCACCAATTATAAACAAAGTCGAATTCGATAAATGGGTTTTTATTTTGATTTCCTTCTAAAATAGCACACCAATCTTTTTCATATATACTTAAATGCTTATATGATTTTATCAGAACAAGCTCCAAACAATCCTCCCATCCGAGTTAATTCTGTTTCTCTGACAGTCTCTTCTAAACCTAAAGCAAAGCTATAGGATGGAAACCAACCAAAAGTGGACATTACCTTTTCATTGGAAAGAACACTTCTATTAATCTCTTCTCCACGTAATGATTCGTAGACTGGATTAGTTTGAGTACCTGCGATCCTTGTTAACTCATCAAACACGTGCTGAATCGATAATTCTGTGGAAGTACTAACATTAAAAACTCCAGTACTTTCTGATACCAATGCTTGCATGCAAGCTGCTGCTGCATCTTTTACATAGATGAAATCTCTCGTTTGGTTGCCATCATTGAATATGACCGGGCTCTCCCCGTCCAACAAACGATTGAGAAAGTTTATAATTACTCCGTTTGTTTGCCTAGGACCAAAGACATTTGAAAACCGCAATATACAGCTGTTTAAACCAAAGAGTTTTTTATATAATAGGATATAATTTTCAGCAGAAAGTTTACACAAAGCATGGAATGAAAGAGGAGCAGGCTTCGAATCTTCTTTACTTGGTAAAATAGAGGAATTTCCGTAGACTGCTACAGAAGATCCGAATATACATTTTTTCACTTTATACTCATTAGAAAAGCGAAGAATATTAAGCGTACCAAGTAAGCTTGCATGATACTCTTTTAATGGGTTTGACGTCGATTCAAACGCAGATGTTTGATCGGCTAAATGAATAACATAATCCGGTTGTTCATTTAAAAATATAGTTTCCACATCATTATCTGTTATATCCATTTCATAAAATTTTGCATCTGTAGGTATCCTATTTTTAATCCCTGTCGATAGATTATCCACTGCAACAACCGTAAATTGCTGTTCTAATAATGCTTGTACGACATGTGAACCGATAAAACCAGCCGCTCCGGTTACTAATACTTTCAAAGTATATCCTCCAATACTGCTAAGTAATTTTATTTTGTTCGCTACTATTCTATTATTTCAATGTGTATCCGCTCGATTTTTTCTCTACCCTACTGATTTAGTATATTCAAGCTAGTCACTAAAAATGAACCGGAACCAGTCCATGGGTAGGATAAAATAGAATAGCGCACATAATAAGGAATCTGCGCGGTAATGAGTTGAATAAAGTATCCAGTATAAATTTTCCTAGTAAATGGTAGTACGAGACAATATCAATCTAGCGGATGCTCTTTTGGAAAAAGCGGGAAGTCTAGCGACTATTACTACGCATTATCCCCCTAGTTAGAAGTATCTCGCCGTAATATTATCCAAATAATGGCTAAGGGCAATCAATCAGTCATGAAGGCAACCAATTCTATTCAAAAAGCAACTAAATCAGCATAAGAGCAACCAAATTACTAGTGAAAGCAACCAGATGGTCCATGAAAGCAACTAATTCTTAAAACAGCAAGTTTACTTGGAGTGAGACGCCGATATTACCGCATATTTCCCAATATCACGATTAGAATAAAATAAGCCGCTCCAACATTTTTTTGTTAGAACGGCTTTTAAATATTATAAAATTCAAGCAAATGTACTAAAGTTCAATTACTCGGTGACAAAGTCTTTCCACCAATTTAGCTTCGTGACTTACCACGATGATGCCCATTTCTCTTTTTTTTGCAATTTCCATAACTGCATGCCAAATTTGAGCTTGTGTGATTGCATCCAGCATCGTAGTCATTTCATCCGCTATAAGAAAGCGAGTCCCAGCTCCTAGGGCCCTGGCTACGCAAAATCGCTGTAACTCTCCACCTGATAGCTCTCCCGGCCATCTAGTTAACCATTCCTGCTCAATTCCTAATAAATCTAGCAGTTCTATGTCGGGCCTTCCTCCTTCGTTAAGCACCTTCCCCATTTTCCAACGTGGATTTACTGCTTTTTCTGGATGTTGGAAAACTAATTGAACTGGGTGGACTCCTTTCGAAGCAATGGGCAAACCACCAATCGTCACATTTCCTTCTAACGGCTTTTCATATCCCGATAAAATACGGCAAAAAGTTGTTTTACCACGTCCGCTAGGTCCTGTGAGTCCGACAATTTCTCCAGGTTCTACAGTTAGGTTTGCATGTTGGAATAGCCATGGTCCATTACCATATCGAAATCCAATACTTTTTGCTTCAAGTCGCATGCATACACCTCACCATTCCGTCGCGGATATTCCGCATATCTGGTTGTTTCTCATTGCATGCAGGGGTTGCCATTGTACAACGCGGTGCAAACAAACAACCAGTTGGCAGGGCACTTGGATGAGGCTGCGAACCAGGAATTGGAATAAAATCATTTTGAGGCAAGGCTCTCCATAATGCTTTACTATAAGGATGCCGTAATGCTTCGCCGTTCCCCGTAAAATCTTCTACAGGAGCTACCTCAACTGTCGTACCTGCATAAAACACAGCGATTTTATCGGCAATCGTTAAAGCAGATTCAATATCATGTGTAATGAGCATAACCGCACATCCATTATCTGCAAACTCTCTGAAGTTATTTAACGCTTCTTTCATAACTACTGGATCTAGACCTGGTGTAGGTTCATCTGCAATAATTACCTTCGCATCGCTTACGATTGCGGTGGATAGAAGCGTTCTTCTTGCCATTCCCCCAGAAAGCTGGAAGGGATACATCTTCTCCACCGTTTGTTGTAAGTGAAGCCTTTTAAAAACCGCTCGTTGGGCTACAGTAGCATCTCCAGTTTTGACGGAGGTACGAACTTGATTTCCTACACGCATTAGTGGGTCTAAATAGTTTGTCGATTGTGGAATAAGTGCAATCTCTTTACCACGTAGTGATGCTTGTGTAGAAGCGTTGAGCACTTCCCCATTATATTTAATGGTTCCACTTACGAGCGCATTATCGGGAAGTATTCCAAGAATCGCATGAGCGAGCAAACTTTTCCCTGAACCACTCGCTCCTACAACTGCTAATATTTCTCCTGCTTCAAGCGTGACATGCAGGCTTGAAATTACTTGTATGTTTTTCCGTCTCAAACCAGCTGTATATTGATTAAATGATATCGATAAATTTTCCACTTCAAGGATAGGCATTTTTTCTCCCTCCTTTTATTAATCATTGCTTTTCGTAGGATCCAAAAGTATTCTAAGATTTTCTCCTATTCGGTCGAATGTCTGAACTATCATAAGCAAACAAAGGCCTGGGAAAAAAGCCAGCCACCACATACCTGCAGACAAATACCTCATGGATTCTGACAAAATAATGCCAATAGCCGGCTCGTGTGGAGACAGCCCTAAACCTATAAATGTTACGGCAGATTCGTGTAAAATCACGTGAGGAAACATCAACATAAAACCGATTAAGATTTGCGGGGTTAGGTGGGGAAGTATATGATGAACTGCAATCCACCCCCTAGATTTCCCCAGTTGCTTGGAAATCTGAACATATTCTGCTGATCGAATTTGCATAACCTCAGCTCTAATAACACGGGCCAAACTTGGCCAGTGAGTTAAAACAAGCCCCATGACAATCCCCTTAAACCCTCCTCCTAACGTAAACGCAATGAGTATTAAGGTCACAAGATGAGGGACACTGAGGAATAGATCGATCAGCCATGAGATTATACGATCAGCTACTTTACCCATTGTCGCTGCTGCCATACCTAGAATTAGCGCAATAGACGTACTGCCAATTGCTCCAATCAATCCAACTTTCACACTTAATGATAGGCCCATAATTGTTCGGGCAAACATATCTCTCCCTAGCCAATCTGTACCAAAAAGATGATCAAAAGACGGTGCTAAATTACGAGCAATAAGATTAGTCGCAATTCTATCCTCATCTAGTAAAGCACCAACCACTACTACACCTAGCAAAAGTATCGCCGCAACAATACTTGTTACGAGCTTCCTTTGTCTTCGATTTAACAAAAATCGATTTTCTTCTTTTTTTCGAACATGGAGATTTTGAATCATATCATTCTACTCTCCCTCGTTCTTGGGTCTACAACGTAATAGATTAAATCAGCAATTAAATTCCCTGCGAAAACAAAGAATGTACTAAAAATGACTAATCCTAATAATAGCGGAACATCTCCCCGAAGACCTGCTTCTACCGTCGCTTGTCCTAGACCTGGATAAGAGAATATTTGCTCCGCTAGCACAGCTCCTCCAAATAATTCGCCAAACGCCGCAAATTGTAAGGTTATTGCTGGCAAAGCTACATTACGTAATCCATGCCTCCAAAACAATATAAATCCACGTTCACCTCTAGCCCTGGCAAATAACACATAATCGCTAGCAAGTACATCGATTAGCTTCTGACGCGTATGTAACGCAACATTGGCAACACCAATAATACTTAGTGTAATAGCTGGTAGAATAAGATGCTCTATTCGATCTGCAATGGTCACATCGGCTGCAAGTACCCCTGCTGGAACGCCCAATCCGATTGGAAACCAGCCGAGCCAAACAGCGAATACAATGAGCATTAAAAGTCCCATCCAAAAAGTAGGAGTAGATGCAAGTGTATAACAATACCACTTAATCAATCGATCAATCCAAGTGTTCTTCTTCATAGCAGACACAACTCCCATAACAAAACCAATTACTCCTGATAGAACCCATGCAGTTACCATTAAGATAAGAGAGTTTACAAATCGTTCTCCTATTATTTCCGCTACCGGTCGACGAAAAATCATGGAAGTGCCTAAGTCACCCGCAAGTAGGGCAGATCCCCAATTCAAAAACTGCACCATAACTGGTTGATCAAGTCCCCAGTACTCAGCTATTTTTTCTCGTTGCTCCGGCCCCACTTTTAACATATCCGCGCCAATATATGCTTGAATGGGATCTATTGGAGAGTTTTTTACTAGCAAAAACGAAATGAAACAAATAGCTATTAATAATGTAAGCATTCTTAAACCTTTCAGTAATAGAAAGATTCCTAGCTTTCCTAAAAGCATTTTACGCACGTTTATTTACTCCATTTCCAGTCAACGATATTGTCTGTTGCCGGCCAACCATGTCCATGTACATGGATTCTTTGTTCTCCTATATCAAGACCTTCTTTAACTAAGTACAAGTGATCAATGTTGACTAACCATGCCCAAGGAGCATCCCCTTTAGCGCTTAACCCAGTCGTTCCATCCCATTGTGCTTTTTGCCAAAACTCAATTGCTTCTGCTTCACTTTTCGCTTGAAGAGCCTTATTAAAATATCCGTCAACTGTATCATTTCGATAATATCCTGTATTATAGTAATCTACTCCGGCATTATTACCGCCATAGATATTATACATTTCATGCGGGTCATGACTTCCCCATCCCATCAGAACAGCTTCGGAATACATTTTTTGTCCGATAATATCCCAACTGCCGCCTTCAACTTTTATATTAATACCAAGTGGTTTCATCATATCCGCAACGGAAATAGCAAGTGATTGTCTGATTACATCATCCGCAACGTAATAGAGAGTAAATTCTGCTTTCATATTGCCTTTTTCAAGAATTCCATCATTATCTGTATCTTTCCAGCCTGCTTCTTCTAATAGTTGACGTGCTCCGTCTACATCTGCATCTTCTATCACTGTATCCGGATTCCACCAAGGTAGCCCATCGACTGATGTATAAGCTGGGGAACCATAGCCTTCTAACACTCCGTCGATTAATGCTTTTCGATCTACCGCAATATTTATCGCGTGACGAATAGCCGGATCTGCTGTCACATCATTCCCAATTGGTAAGCCGTCCTTTGTAAAGTTACCTGACTTCACATAAGGAAATACAATCCCACGATTATCTACTGTTTTAATTGCTTTAAGTTTCATACCAGGAACGTTCTGTTTGCTATATGCTGCTGGGATATAGGCAAGATCAACTGTTCCTGCTTGAGCAGCCGCAAAGGCAGAGTCTTCATTTAAAAATACAAAAGTAACTTTTTTAAAGTAAGGTTTTTTGCCATAGTATTCAGGATTTTCCTTAACAATTAGCTGTTGGCCCTTGTCCCATTGTTCGAGCTGATACGGCCCGGAGCCTATTGGGTTTTCTCCATAGTTTTCACTATATGCATGCTTCGGTACAATACCAGTTGCAACTAAATTATTTATAAACGTAGATTGTGCTTCCTTCAGTATGAATTTAACAGTCGTATTATCCACTGCTTCTACTTTTTCCAATCCATTCAAATCCACAACAGATCCACTGTTCATCGCTGTTTCAAAAGTAAATTTAACGTCTTGTGCTGTTAAAGGCTCGCCATCTGAAAATTTCACATCTTCACGTAATTTTACAGTCCAAACTTTGCCGTCTTCATTTACCTCATAACTTGTTGCCAAATCATTAACAATATTAAGCTTGTCATCTCTTTTTAATAGAGTACTTTGAAATAGAGGAGAACCATAACGTCCCCAACCAGTCGTTGGATCGAATCCAGTTTCAGGTTCAGACCCAAACGCTAAAACAAGCTCATCTTTTGGAGCATCCTTACTTTTATCATTATTTTGTTGTGAATTAGATGTTGAACATCCTGCTAATATTATCGATACAGCTAGAGTAGCTATAACGATGAAACCGAAAAACTTTTTGGTCATTTACTGCACTCCTTTTATTAATAAATTGAAATCGATCCGGTTTAAAATAAAGAATGAAAGAAATATTATTTGTGGCATGACGAAGGTCATATTTTGGTAATGCGGAAGATTACCAGAGAGTGGGTGGAAGAAAACAGAATAAAATAGATAGAATTTGCTAGTGATTCCATTACGTATTATACGACTGTTTTTATAAGGTATCAACAACTAAATAGGACAGTATTTAGAGAGAAGACCTCCCTTATGTACAACACTAGGAAAGCCTTATATATTTTTGTTCTAAAAAATACTCAAATCCCATGTTTTCGCTATTTTCTCCAATAAAAAAACCCCCGCCACACTACTTCCATACTCATCGATAGCAGGTCCATAAATACCTATCCCACATCCTTCGAGTAGAGGAGAAGCCTCCTGTCTCACACGGGGCGGTACTGCTGCCATAACGCCTCCAGAAACTCCTGTTTTAGACGGAATTCCAATGAATGCAGCAAATCGTCCAGAGTTATTGTAGACACCACAAGTCAGCATAAGACTCTTTGCCAATCTAGCAACTTCTTTCGGAAGGATTTGGGCTTTCTGAAGAGGATGATAGCCATCATGTGCTAGTACTAACCCCATTAAAGCAACATCTTCTGTCGTCACTTCAATCGAGCATTGTTTCAAATACACTTCTAAAGCTTCCTCTACTTCTATTTCTAAATAGCCTGTCTCTTTTAAATAATAAGCGAGCGCTCTATTTCGATTCGCCGTTTTCCATTCAGAGAGGAACACTTCTTCATTGTAGGTAAATGGTTTCCCAACCATTTTCTCCATTAATAGTAATACGGAATCCAACTTCGTTTTTGAGTCTTCCCCCGGTAGGATGGAAGATACCGTAATAGCTCCTGCATTAATCATGGGATTAAGTGGCTTGCCGAGCTTATGCATCTCTAAACGAATGATAGAGTCAAATGGATCACCGGTTGGTTCTAAATCGACCCTTTCCAAAACATAAGGAACTCCATGATGCATACATGCTGCGATAAAACTAATTACTTTAGAAATGCTTTGTAGAGTGAATACTACTTCCCAATCACCGGACCTTATAATGCTTCCATCTGGTTCTATGATGGATATGCCTAAATGAGAAGAATTTGCCTTTTCTAAAGCTGGTATGTAGGAGGCATTTTTTCCTTGTGAAGTAAAGGAGCGATAATGCTTAATCCAGTCATCGATTAACTTTTGGTTACTTGTTTGTTCCACTGCTTTTATCCCCCATTCTATAACCTACTTCTTGGAAGTAAATAACCATAAAAAAACTACAATTACCGCTCATTACGATAATTGTAGTCTTTGCTTCATTCGTCTTATTTAAACTATTTGGTTATTCCCCATCACTATCATCATCTTTTTCTCTGGATGGCAAGATCCCTATTTTCACCACAAGCTTAGGTAAGTTCATCGCTATAAACATTAACACTGCCGTAATAATCGCTAAATCATATGCTCCATAGCCTATTGTCAAACCGACACACGCAGTAATCCAAAGATTTGCAGCAGTAGTAAGTCCACGCTTCACATTTCCCTTATCTATCCAAATTACACCTGCTCCAAGAAAACCAATGCCACTTATTACTTGAGCTGCCAACCGCATCGGGTCCATATAAGGTCCCTGATTTAAAGTAGATAATGACATCGCTAATGTCGATCCTAAACATACTAATATATGAGTTCTAATACCTGCGGGCTTATTTTTTATCGCCCTTTCTAAACCTATAAAAAATCCGACTATCGTTGCTACAACCAGTCTTATATATAAGTCAAAATGTGAATCAAATAATGAGGATATAAAATTCATCATGCATTACTCCTTTAAAGTTTACTTATATCAAGACATATTCCTAAAATCATCTTTCCATGGTTCATTATAGCCATAACCGTAACCAGGTTATTCCTAATAATTAGCGTCAGCCAGTTACCTCCCCCCTTCTAAGCCTTAGGTCGTAGAAAAAGTTAAATCTAAGGTTCAATGTGGAACATTTTTCTATTTTCTAAAATGAAATAGGGACTTTACCGATAGAAGGGAGCTTTTAGAAATTAAGTTTTTGTAAAATTTTTAAAGTTATCTACAAATCTGTTTTTTTACTTTTCGTTTATGCTAGCATTTTATTAGTGCAAAATTGTAATTTTTAGGAGGAATTATTTCTATGTCGACGTTTACTAAATGGGCTTTTGGTAACAGGGCTGCTGTCGCTGTATTAACGATTTTAATATTAGTGATAGGTATAGTCAGTTATTTTAGGCTACCAATGGAATTTTTACCGACTGCGGATAATCCGCAAGTAACGATCATTTCTATGGGTCATGGCACTGACTCCAAAACAATGGAGTCTGAAGTGACCATTCCAATTGAAAGAGCAGTTACTGGATTGAATGGAAAAACATCTGTTTATTCTACAACGGGGGATGGCTTTTCAAAAGTAGACCTATTTTTTGAAGCAGGGTCTGATATGAAACAAGCGAAACAGGATGTACAGGATGCAATAAGCAGTGTGGCATTGCCTCCCTATATAGCTAAACCTACCATATCACAGCTGAATACGTCCATGATTCCAATTGTCAACATTGCCGTTACTTTTGATGAAGGTTTAACTACGGAAAATATGGATTTTGCACGAGAAGAGCTTAAATCTATCTATCAAGAGATTAAAGGTGTTTCTAATGTAGATGTATATGGCATTACGGATTCCATTATTTCTATCAAGATTGATGAAGAAAAATTGGCTGAAAATCAAATTCCTCTTCAAGCGGTCATGGGAGTACTTCAAGGTCAAAATACTACTGTAGCTGTCGGAGAAAAAACGATAGACGGTAAAACAAGCAATGTCAAAGTAATTGGCGATGTCACAAGCATAGAAAAACTAAAGGGGTTAACAGTAGCTCCAAATGTTGAGGTAAGTGATATTGCCTCTATTGAAGAAACAAAGGATACAAACTTTATCAGTCGTTTTAATGGAAAAGACAGCTTAGATATAAGCATCACGAAAGACAGCCAATCGAATGCTGTAACGATTAGTAAAGAAGTTGAAAAAGCAACAAAGGAAATCAATGAAAAATATAATCAGCAGGAATCTGTCATTTACGTATCCTCCGCTGATTTAGTCGAAAACTCCGTTCATACGATGATAAAAGAAGTGCTACTTGGCGCACTATTTGCAACCATTGTCATTATGCTCTTTTTACGAAATATCCGTTCTACTTTTATCACCATCGTATCGATTCCTTTATCACTTTGTTTTACGTTATTCCTTCTATCATTATCAGGAGTGACACTAAACATTTTAACGCTTGGTGGTGTCGCTGTTGCAGTGGGACGTTTAGTAGACGACAGTATCGTTGTTATCGAGAATATTTTCCGCAAAATGCAGACAGAGAAATTCTCCGTTCAAATGGTTATTGATGCTACGAAGCAAGTAGGTGTTGCGATCACTGCCTCCACGCTGACAACAGTAGCCGTATTCTTACCAATGAGCTTATTAAATGGTGGATTACAAGAATTCCTATTACCATTTGCCTTAACGGTTACCTATTCCTTGCTTGCGTCGTTACTCGTAGCGTTAACTGTTGTGCCAGTAATGAGTGCAGGATTATTAAAAAATACAAAGATGCCTGAACATAAACCAGCTGTTCGTTTTCCAAAACTAGTTACGTGGTCTTTAAACCACAAATGGATTGTCTTCACTATTTCCATACTTCTAATTTTCGGTTCCATCGGTACTTATTTTGTCATCCCTAAAGGAGCAGTAGACAATTCTTCTGCTGACTATGTCATGGCAACACTTAGTTACCCAAATGATACACCTATAGCGGAAGTAAAGGAAAAAACATTAGAGCTTGAATCCTCCATTCTAGCAATAGATGAAGTGCAGCATGTGTTTTCTCAAGTAGGTTCGCCGGCAGAAGCAGCTCAATATGGCTGGGTCGGATCGCCAACTGAAGCATCCTTCAGTATTTTAGTGCACGATAAAAAAGATACAGAACATATTATGAAAGAAATGAAAAAGAAAAAAGAGGACTATCCTGATGCCACTTTAGAATTATCGGCTGCCTCCTTTATGATGGGTGGAGCAAGCACGAATATTACAATTGATGTCGTCGGTGAAAATGTAGGTGATTTGGAAGAAGTAGCATCAGCTATAAAAGAAAAAGTACAAAGTATTGAAGGTGTAGAGGAAGTAACAACCAATCAAGACGAAAAGAAAACAGTACACTCTCTCGTAGTTGATCCGACAAAAGGTAATACAGAACAAATTGCACAACAGTTAGGTGTCATGTTAAATAAAACACCAATTGGAACAATTAGTGTGAATGATAAACAAAAAACAGTATTCTTGGAACCACTTCTCGATACAAAAACAACAGAAGACTTAGAAAAAATCCAAGTTATGACGGATACAGGTCTTGTTCCAGTATCATCGATTGCTACATTACAAAGTGAGGAACGATCAACGAACCAGTTCCATAAAGACGGAGATACCTATCTTCGAGTTACAGCTTCCGTAGATCCTGCAAAGCTATCAGAAATCTCGAGTGCAATAAATCTCGAAATTTTTGGCGATAAAGAGGATAAAGCTGGCTTAGATATTACCGAAAATGTCGATGTTCTGATCGGTGGTTCGAGCAGCCAACAAGCAGAAGACTTCACAGATTTATTCCTTATAATGCTTGTATCTATCGGAATTGTATTTTTAATCATGGTCATCACATTTAAATCTATTAAAGCACCAATTGCCATTCTATGCTCATTACCACTTGCAGCAATTGGAGCAATCCTTGGAATTCTTATTAGTGGAATATCAGTGGATATTACAGCTCTTCTTGGAGCATTAATGCTAATCGGGATTGTCGTAACAAATGCGATTGTACTATTAGATCGTGTGAAGCAAAATGAACAAAAAATGATTATTCGCGATGCACTTGTCGAAGCAACCGCAACACGAATGCGACCAATTTTCATGACTGCAATCGCGACAATCTGTGCTATGCTTCCACTACTCATGAAGCAAGCGGAATCAGGAAGTTTAGTATCACAAAGCCTTGCTATTGTTGTTATAGGTGGATTAGCAATGGCAACATTACTAACACTGATTGTAATTCCTTGTATTTATGAATTACTTTATTTTAGAAAATCTAAGAAACAGCGGATGAATCAGTCAGCTGAGCGAGAAATAACTTCATAATATGTACCTCTTAAAACCAGACCTTAGTTCAATGCTATCGTCTGGTTTTATTTATTTCTTTTTAGGGTAATTGAGTTCTAATTGGCAATTCATTGTTATACGTTTCGTATTTTCCTTCCTTTTTGCTTCATACTAAAAATAATAGGAGTGAAGAACATGAAAAAAGATAAGTTTTCCCAAGTGGAAGCAGCTGAAGTAAACATTGAGTTGAACGAAAAAATGAATGAGGAAAAAAAACTTACCTACAAAAAAGATGTTACCTCAGCCACGGAAGCCAATATCGCTATCCAAGAAGAGTTCTATGCTGAAAATAATGATGAAGAAATTTCACCAAGCTTCATCTACAATAATATACCAGCAATTAAATTCACTGGTAACGATAAATAATTCTATTGGTGCCGCTATCAATAAATTGTCCATATGTATGAAAGAGTATGAGAAAAAGACTTTCTTATAGTTTTGGAGGTGAAATGAGATGACTGTTCTAACGATGAAAGAATTAGCATTTATGGAGGATGAAATTCGTGCAGAGGTGATCACCGCAAAAACGATGAACTGGTGTGCAACGCAATGTAAAGACCCAGAGCTAAGAAAAACACTTGAGCAGATGGCAGAAAAACACCAGCTAAAAATTATCGAGCTCTCCCAATATTTCAACCAAACAAATAACATTCAATAACAACAAAAGGTGGATTCGTATGCCAAATAATATCGCAGAACGCGGACTAACAGACCGAGAAATACTCCAGCTTTGTTTAGAGCTTGAAAAAGGACGCTGCCGAAATATCAGCAATACTATATTAGAGACCACACATCAACAGCTACGAGAAATTTATAAGCAATGCTTTGAAAATGCAAGTTCAAACCATTATCAGCTGTTTGAAATAATGAGCAACAAAGGCTGGTATAAAACCGAGCTTGCATCTCAAGAGCAGATTGACAAAGTACAGGAACTTATGCAAAATAACCTGCATCCAGACTGATAGAAGTCGGTACCGCAAAGAATAATTTAGAAAAAGCATTATCCCTAGAGAGATAGTGCTTTTTGTATGTTATATAATTTGCTACTCTCTAAAATCCGTCCCTAACACAGCAAGAATACAACATCGATTATTTAGATGAAGCAGCGATTACTAAAGTCCCTCCCCCAAGCACAATAACAATACTACCAATCATAGTCCATTGTTTATATAAATAAAAACCAATAATAATCATCGCTAATCCTAACAAATAGAGAAGCACTCGCTTTTTCATAAATATCCCTCCCTCTAATTTCATATCAATACAGGACACTCATTTATTCCGAATCGAAAAACAATATTTTCCATTAACAATGATTAGTACAATACACATCGCAATAATAGAAAATAGCTGAGAATGATTCGTTGAGATTGAATAAAAAGTAGAAAGTACGATAGCAATGAATAAAGCAACATTCAATAAATGATAGGATTTGTAGAATCCAATTAGCATAACATGTTTTTCGCCATCATCCGAGATATCTAAAAGTTTTTCTGCATAATTGGAATCCGAAATTTTCGGAATCTGACGTTCAGGATATATTAATTGGATTAAGTTTGTCATGAACATCGTAAACAAATAACTTAGGATCATTGTAAAGATGGCAAGAATTACGAAAAATATATTTTGTAATGTAATAAGAGTAGTACATAAAACCAACACAGAAAGTACCATACTAGATTGAACGAAAAAATTGAAATCTGTATATTTTTTATATATTAGTAGGTCTGCTTCATCTTCTGCATCTCCATCAGCCTCAGTATGATGGAGTTTTTTCACTTGTCTAAATAATATAAAGCTAACAACTAACAATATGAAAATGATAATCAACAAAGTTAGAACTATAATATCGGCATATTTGAAAAAGTCAAACGTGAAATTTTTTAGCATCGATATTGATACTATAAATCCAATGGCTGCACAAATTAAAATTTGTATTACAGTTTTCATTTATAATTCATCCTCCTCTATCAAAAATATACGCTCAATAGGTTCATTAAAAATACGTGCAATCCGAGTAGCAATTAATAACGAAGGAATAAATTCTTCCCGTTCAATTAAACTAATTGTTTGTCTTGAAACTTTCGTAAGCTTGGCAAGCTGTGTTTGATTTAACCCATCTCGTGCCCTTAATTCCTTCAGTCGAGTTTTCATATAACATCCTCCCTGTAAAGATAGTAACAAATACACGTCAATTTGACAAGTATTTTTGTCAAATTGACTAAATAACAGGTCAACACGGATAGATACATCATGGTGAAGAGTAATTGTAAAAAATCCGGAAAATGGCTAAGAGCAACCAAATTACACTTGCATTTTATTTATAGAAGAGAATTAGTGGCATAACTTATGTTTCTTTAAATGTATAGAATTTTATAATTTTCATAATCCAAAAAGACCGAATGATGTTTGCACATCAAACGGTCAAATATCCCAATAATTGCTTAGAAGGTTCTACGAGTTTATTAGGTTAACAATATTTTTCATAAGAAATTCTTTTCCTAGATCATTGAAAACTACGCGTCTGTATGGTCTTCCATTGTAGTAACTCTCGATACTTTCAATTCCATATGCAATGGAATTATCATTTACTACCGTACGCGTTTTATTATCCTGTAACTTTTCTTCGCTCAAAACACCTATTTCTTTCAACTTTCTATTGATCACAGCACCACTCAATTTTTTGGAAACAGTTTCATCAATAACTACATTTACTGCACGTGCAAACTCGTTTATCCCAATAAGTCCCTCTGGTAACTCCACTCTCTCTAATTGCTCTAGAGTAAGCACCACTTTACTAGGACGTTTTCCTTTACTTCTTTTTCTTTGTGTCTTCTCAAATTCACTATCTAAAAAATTCAATAGAACAAATAAATGCCTAATCACTTGGGGCTTGTTCAACAAATGATCTGCACCAATAGATGATCCATCTATCGGGTTAATACCATGCGCTAAATTTTCTAATACTAGTTTTGACTCCAATAATTTTGCTTGGTTTTCCTCCATCCCTACCTCCCATTTTAGTAATATTCATTATATATTTGATCCCTTAAATGAATATTTCAGTTGGCATTCTTTATGTCATTTAGAAGCAATATCTTTAATTTGTTTGACAGTTAAACCCGTAACTTTGACTATGAAATCTAACTCCATTTTCTCTGTAAGCAATTTTCGTGCTATCTCTTCTTTCTCTTCCTGTTTACCCTTTCCTATCCCTTCTTCTCTTCCTTCTTCTCTTCCTTTTTTTTCGGCCATGTATTTTACGTCCTCTAGTTTTGCCTCTTCATCCAAGATATACTTCAAGCGCGATTCATAAGCCAGCACATCTTCTTTGGATTTGCTTAGTTCCTCCCAAGCGGAAAATGCATCGGCTAGAATACCGTCTTTCATCGCTAATTCCTCCAATTCAAAATAGATTTGATCGTAAATTTTTTCTTTTCGTGCATCGACCATTCCTAGCAGTAATAGCCAGCGAACTAAAATATCGTCAAGGGCGTTTAATTCTTCTCGGCGCCACATATCTAAAAACTTACTCATTTCAATGAAATGAATTTCCAAAACATCATCATATTCGCTAATACGATGTATGGTGGAATCTTAATATAAATGAAAGGTATTGTGATAATAATTATTCTTATCGAAAACTGTAAAATTACAAATATTTATCGTAACGGTCGGTAATAGTGAATGATATCCCATCCCTTTAGACAACTGAGTTGCATAAAGCCTAGACCAGTAGTAAAGGGTCCTCTTGAACATATTATGTTCATTGGATAATTGAATTTCAATATTAATTAGTTCTCCTTTCTGAGTTCGAACAATTATATCTAGCCGTGATTGTTTGTCATTTTTATATTCGCCACCTACTTCTTGACTTATAAATTCAACTTCTTTAATCGTATCTCGACCAGTTCGTTGCAAGATAGCATTCAGAAAAACGATTGTAATTTTTTTGTTTTTATCACTTCCGAACATTTGTTTAAAAGCATAGTCAACAGTTAAATCCATTAGTTTAGCTAAAGGAATTCTACTAAGTTCTTTTCGATTAATAAGTTTCACCTCATTATATTATTTATATTATCTATTTCTTTCACCATACAACAACTAGATTTGGAAGTAAATTGTCATAAATGTATTAAAATCTTAACAATTTCATTTTCATCACTTAAATAGTCACTAAATTTAATTTTGGCTCATTTTTTCGTTCCAAAATTACAATGTCTCTATGTATGAAGCTGTTCTAAATTATTTCTAACATCGGGACTTTTTTTACATTGACGTGCAGAAATATAAGAAGTAGAATATTAACCTAAAGTGTAGTTATTACGATTTATGATGTAGCATATAAATTAATGAACGTCATTTTTAGGGTATATTCAAATACTTGTAGCAGATAGGAGAAATAGATGGACTATAAAACGAAAATTCCTGTATATATTTTGAGTGGATTTCTTGGAAGTGGCAAGACGACTGTCTTATTAAACATGCTGGAGCATTGTAAAAACAACGGACAACAACCAGGAATTATCCTAAATGAATTAGGTCAAGAAAACGTAGAAGGTCATTTGTTTGAAGATAGAAAAGTAGTGGAGCTTCTAAACGGTTGTATTTGCTGTACTATTCAAGACGATCTGAAAGAAACGATGAATGATTTAGTTGCAGAAATGGATAATAATCCTTTAGATGTTTTGTTTATTGAAGGGACAGGTGTCGCAAATCCGTTAGAAATACAAGAAGTATTATTAACGGATCCTTATGTGGAGCAATTTGAAATTATGTCGATTATTACGGTACTTGATGCAAGTCATTTTAGAGAGTATCAGAGTATTTTCGCTAGTTCTAGCGAGGTTCGAAAGCTAGTGAAGGAACAAATTATAAGTGGTAGTCTCTTATTATTAAATAAGACAGATCTTATCGGGCCTGCGGAGCTGCAAAAGGTTATCCGGAAAATTAGACAAATGGGCGGAGACGAATCGAATATCATTCAGTGCCAATTTGGCCAAGTAGCTCACAATATATTGTTTGAAAAACGGTTTCAATCTTTTATGATGAATCCACAAAATACACATATTGTTCAAGAGCATGGACATCATCACCACTCTTTAATACAGGCGATTAAACTAGAGGATGTTCCACCCTTTCCTATGAAATCATATGAAAAATGGTTCAAAGGACTTCCTAACAACGTGTTAAGAGCAAAGGGATATATTGAGATTGAACAAACAAATGAACTAGTAAACTTTCAATATGCTTCTAACAAAGTCACGTTTACCAGACTACCTGCTTCCACTCCTAAAAAATCAATCATTATATTAATCGGGACCGATCTAAACAATGAAGCGATAAGTGAACATTGTAAACACTTATTAGAAGGTATTTTATAAAGGAATAACTTGTTAAGGGAAGTGGATAATCCATGCGAACGACCAGGATCTCCTTGTGGAAAGAAACCTTTATATTCCTGATTTTTGGGGTCATCGTCTTTTCATTTATGGTTGCTGACTATATAGAAATACCCTTTGAAATCTCTAAAACTTGGTTAAATGCGGGCACTATATTTTTGAGTATTGTTTTAGAGGCGTTACCTTTTATTTTTTTAGGGGTATTTGCCTCTGCCCTTATTCAAACTTATGTATCAGAAAGCACTGTTCAAAAATGGATTCCTAAAAATCCGCTAGTTGCGATTGTTCCAGTAGCGTTATTAAGTGCACTATTTCCGGTTTGTGAATGTGCCATCATTCCAGTCGTGAGGAGACTAATCAAAAAAGGAATGCCTTTGCATTTAGGGATTATTTTAATCATCGGAGCTCCTATACTAAATCCAATTGTTTTCGCTTCTACGTACTATGCATTCCAGTCAACACCAGGTATTGCTTATGCGCGAATGATTCTAGCGTTTATATTGGCTATTATTATAGGTATTATCGTATTTTTCTGCTATCGGAATACGAATCAGTTGAAATGGACTACTACAGAATTTGTAGATAGTCATGTAAATATGGTCAACACGAAAAAGAGCTCTAAATTAAAACTTCTATTGTTTAATTCGACCGATGAGTTTTTTGATATGGGGAAATATTTAATATTTGGGACTATATTAGCTAGTTTATTTCAAACTTTTTTCAATTGAGAGACATTAGTTAGTCTTGCTTCTAATGACTTTGTCTCTCCACTTGTGATGATGGGACTTGGTTTTATATTGTCTGTATGCTCTGAGGCCGATGCATTTGTAGCCTCCTCGTTTGCCCATACATTCCCTACCGGCTCACTTTTAGCATTTTTACTATTTGGCCCTATGTTAGATTTAAAAAGCTCCTTTATGCTCTTTGCCTATTTTAAATTTAAATTTGTTATTGGCTATATGATCATTGTAACGATGTCCGTTTATGCAGCTATTTTAATATTTCAGCATTTTATATTGTGAGGTGGGATTATGCGAAAAGAAACGGATTATAGGTTTCATATCTTATTGAGGGGCGTTGTATTGATTGGCTTTTTCTTGCTTCTCTTTAAACTGCTGCTTTCCGGCGATATTCAAAATTTTATAGCGCCTAAAATGATACCTTTCTCTTATTTGTCTGTGATAATATTACTAGTTTTAGGTGTTATTCAAATATGGAGAAGTGGGTCTAAAAATCGAACTGATTTGTTTTGTAATTGCGGTTTTGACCATAATAACGCAGGCTCATTCATTGGCAGCTTTTTTATCTATTCTTTATTTCTTACACCTTTACTGATTGGCTTTTGGTTTCCAGATACTGTTTTAGACAGTTCCATTGCAGCAAAAAGGGGCATCAATTATGGGGCAAACTTATCTGAACAAAATTCAGAGGACGCTTACCTTAGTGCTGAAAATACGTATAATAATGTCGGCTTAGAAGGAGATAACGGCATTGTAGTAGATCCTTTAGCCGAAAATAACTTATATGAAGGCTACGATGAAAGTATGGAGTATAAAAATAGAGAAGAGTTAAAGAAGGAGCTTTTAAATAGTTCCAAAGTTGTTGTGAAGGATGAGTATTACTTAGACTCTTTAGATATAATCGTTAATAATATAAACGCTTTCGTTGGTAAAGAAATAGAACTGATAGGCTTTGTTTTTAAAGAACCAGAGTTAGCAGCTGATCAATTTGTTGTCGCAAGATTTGCAATCTCTTGTTGTATCGCAGACTCTACAGTTTTTGGTATTATCGCCTCTACTGATATGTCCCATCCAGTAATAACAGATGAGTGGATTCGTACAACTGGCATTATATCCAAAACAACCGTAGACGGCTTCGAGCTGCCAATGATTGAAGTAAAGAAAATTGAGCGAATAGAGCAACCGGAAGATCCATACGTGTATGAGCTCTATATGCCTTAATAGTCTATACGATGTTTTAGTCATCTATTAAATGATTCCCCATAAAAAGCATGAGCAAATTTGCCTCATGCTTTTTTATAATTTTCCAAATGACTAGATTCAACTTTCTAACAAATTCTACTCTAGATATGTATTTCGCTGCACATAAGAAAAGATGACCATCCCTAAACCTAAAATAGCACAAAGCTTGTACATAAATGAAAAGGAAGCTAAATCCACAACCGGACCCATTAAAAGTCCACCTAACGATACCCCTAAATCAGCCATGGCGATAAACAAGCCAATAAGCACATTACGATTTTGTGAAGATAACACAAACGATAAATAGGTCGTTAATGTCGGATACACAATAGCTTGAGCAATCCCTATTAAAATCGCTCCTATGTATAAAAACACTGCCCCTCCTGTTATTGCAAAGCTTACACACTGTGTCCCAACAGCAAGCATGGACATCGTTGCAATAATAAAGGACGTATGCCATTTACCATCTGAAGGTATTTTCTTTCTTAAACAGAAACGGGCAAGCACTACAGTAAATGCTTGAAGCATAAGGTAAACCCCAGCACTTCCACCCTCCACTTCAACCGTATATAAAGGAATAAAAGTAGTTATAGCACCAAATATAATGGAAGATCCTAACATTAATATACTACACATAAATAGAAACTATTAACTTAAAAGAATTAGTTCTTAAATAAAAAAACGCGTTTGCCCTCTACTAAAGGAAAATGTTTCGTGTAGTCTATCCATTCTACCCTTTGACATCGGGTTTCTATTTTTTCATGAAGCTCTGCATCTATTGCTTCTATTCTTTGTACAACCTTATCGTAAGATAGGTTAAAGCGAGAAGCAGCCAAGTTAACTGGTGAGTATTTGATTAAAAGCTGGCAAAACTCCTCTGCATTCTCTGCTTTTTCCGCCAAACTATCTTCTATGTTTACAATAAATTGATACAATTCTCTTTTGTCATCCGGAAGCTTTGCTACCTCACTTCGAAACAAAAACTCTACAAGTCGTTCATTCAAATTACTCACCTCGCGTAAAAAAAGAAAGGGATACATGTCCTTCTCTTCAAGTGTTATAAACGAGAACTAAAGCATTTAATGTAATCCTGATTTATATCACCAACTCGATTTTTTCACACCGGGTAATTGTCCCTTATGTGCCAATTCTCGAAATGCAATTCTGGACATATTGAATTTGCGCATATAACCTCTTGGTCTTCCAGTCACTTCACACCGATTTTTCAATCGCGTAGGTGATGAATTTTTCGGAAGCTTGCTGAGCGCAATATAATCTCCTTTTTCTTTTAATTCCTTCCTAATTTCTGCATAGCGAATAACCAATTCTCGCTGTTTTTTGTCCTTAACCACTTTCGATTTTTTTGCCATTGTAATACCTCCCTTTTATTATTTTGTTTCTCTATGAAGTGTTACTTTGCGTAGACGGGGGCAATATTTTTTTAGTTCAATACGTTCCGGATTGGTCCGTTTGTTCTTCGTTGTAATATAATTGCGATCGCCCGTCTCTGTACAAGCCAATGTAATATTTACTCTCATGTTTGCTGTTCCTCCTAGTAATAATTTCCTTATAATTTACAAATTATCAGCTATACACCATAAATAGTAATGGTTACGATTTAGTTGATATAATGAATTAAATCATAACATTTGTAAAAAGTAAAGGAAATTTTATCCCGCATTAGCGGGCAGTAACTTCAAGATTTAAGAAAAGCGAAAAGATAAGTGGGAGATCAACTGCTGGCATGCGCCCGATGAAATGATCCCAGACTAAGTACGCAACATCGGGTGGGACACAACTAACAATCAGTGGGGATGACGGGACTAAAAGCCCGACGTCCATGTCGCAACGCCCCCACTAGCACGTCCTGTGCGTCGAACCCCCCCTGGTTGAAGGTTCACTTTATTCGCTTGTACATAAATCATTTCACTTAGCCCACTACCATTCTTTCGCTACTACATAATGTATGCATGAGTATTAAAAATGGTAGGAGGAACAAAAATGACTTATGGCGATAGCAATCTTCCCCAAAACAAAAAAGATCATTTCATGGAAGCACCGGAATTTGGTTTTAAACCACTATGGAATATGATGCAACAAATGGATTCGCTTTTCAGTCAATTTTTTAACCATCTGGACAATCATCTTCCCCTAAATTCATTTCAAATTGATACACATGAAACTGCAACGGACGTGATTGTCGAAGCAAAATTACCTGGTTGCAATCGAAATCAAATAAAACTGGATATTATAGGGAATGTTATAAGGATAGGTGTGGAGGACTCGCTTCAAGAAGAAATTCAATACCCGACGCACACAGGTAGAAAACAATTTTATTCGCGAAGAGAGCAAATGGTTACCCTCCCTTATACAATCCCAGAACAAGACACCTTAGTCACTTTTCAAAATGAAATTTTAAGAATCTCTTTTCCAAAGAATGCTGTGCAGCGAAGATTCCTTACAATTGATGACCAATGATTATTGGGATTTCACATATAGTAGGGATACTGTGCGGAAGTTATCGTTGTCAATCCATGTAAACATCCTACTTTAAGAATTAGTTGCTTTCATCGGCAATTTGGTTGCTCTTATACTGATTTAGTTGCTTTCCGAATAGAATTGGTTGCTTCCAATGACTGATTGATTGCCCTTAACCATTAACTGGATAATAGTGCAGGGAGATCTTCAGGTTATGGGGATACCGATTAGTAAATAGTGCCAGCGTTCGCGATCTGTTATGTCTCGTCAGACCATTTATTGGAATATATTACGGGATATATTTCCTTGCAATAATTTCAGAAGCCAGAAACGAAAAGAAACCAAACATAGATTAAGTACTATGATCTGGTTTCTTTTTGGTTCTATTAAAAAACTTTAACGAGAAGGTCTCGCTTCTTGACAGTTGGAACATTTTTTCTGATTGCTACCTTTAAACTTTGTAAACGTCTTTTCAAATTCATTTCCACATGAACATTTAAACTGTAGTTTTTGCGAAAAACCTAGATATTCTTTTGAAAGTAATTCACTATCTGAGTTCTTCGCAACATAATCTCGTATTTGTTCAATCGTCCATTTTTTATTCATATTCACACCTCCAATAGTTTTGACATTCGATTAGACCAATAATCTACCTGAATTCCTATTGTACCATCACTTATACATTCCTGTTTTAGACTGAAAAATTCCTCTATTAGTAAATATTATGATCACTTGCCTTTTGACTATTCCACCACCGAATTCCATGCCATCCAACTCCCAGAACCACAAAAAAATCATCTCTAGCTAAAAAGCCGAGATGATTTTTTATATTAGAAAGTTATAACTCCTAACAAAATTGCTGCTATAATCATGACAAAACATGAACCTAATGCCCACTTAATGATAAACTTTTGATGATCTCCAAATTCTACACCAGCCATCCCCACAAGTAGGTAAGCAGAAGCCATTAATGGGCTCATCGCATGGACTGGTTGACCTAATATAGAAGCACGCGCAATCTCTATTGGATCTACCCCATAAGCTGCTGCAGTTTCAGCCAAGATTGGCAACACACCGAAATAGTAAGGATCATTTGCCATAAAGTAAGTAAATGGAATACTTGTTACCGCAGTAATAACAGCAAAACTCGAACCAAAAGATTCTGGAATAACGGCAACTAAGCTATTGGCCATTGCATCAACCATTTCCGTTCCAGATAAAATTCCAGTGAAAATACCCGAAGCAAAAACTAATCCAACAACTGCAAGTACATTTCCTGCATGGTGAGATATTCTAGCTTTCTGATCTTCTAGATTTGGATAGTTAATCATTAGCGCTATAACAAAAGCAATCATGAACAAAGTAGATAATGGTAATACAGAAGTAACCAAACAAACAATCAGTGCAACTGTTAATGCAAGGTTAACCCATAACATTTTTGGTCGTTTATAGTCTTCTACTGTGGAAGTTGCAGCTAACTCACTTACAGCAAGCATCTCTTCCTTTGAATATTGGATTTTGGCAACTCCCAATCTTTTACGCTCTTTTTTCCCAAGAATGAACGCCGTAAATAAAATCCACAGAATTCCTGCAGCCATAACAGGGATAAGAGGTGTAAACACATCTGCTACATCAAGCTGCAATGCTGCTACCGCTCTAGCTGTCGGTCCACCCCAAGGTGTCATGTTCATAACGCCAAATGAGAGCATCGCAACACATGTTAAGATAAGTGGGTTCATTCCAATGCGCTTATATAACGGCAGCATTGCCGATACTGTAATCATATATGTTGTTGTTCCATCACCGTCAAGTGCTACAATCATTGCAAGAATAGCTGTACCTACAACAATCTTTAACGGATCACCTTTAACAATCGCTAAAATCTTTGCAACAAGTGGGTCAAATAAGCCCGCATCGATCATTATACCAAAGTAAAGTATAGCAAACATTAACATGACACCAGTCGGTGCTACTTGTTTTATACCCTCTAGCATCATTTCACCGATGCCTGGTCCAAATCCTCCGAGCAATGCAAACAAAATCGGTATCGCAACTAACGCAACCATAGCGGACATGCGTTTTGAGATTATTAAGTACATAAATACCGCAATCATTGAAAAACCTAAAAGTGCTAACATACTTTTCCCCCTCACTACTTCTTTTCCCCAAATGTCATTTATCAAATATGGAAAATAATTAAACAATTTAGATATTATTTAATTAATATAAAGGAGGAAAACATCTATGTAAACGTTTACAAAATATAGTTATTTAAATACTTTATAGCTATTTAGTACATTAAAATTATTATTCGAAAATTGGGAATTGATATAGGCAAACGCTTGGTAAATCCAAGCGTTTTTTGAGCTATATATATGGGAGTGCAGGTTACAAATTAGGTCGTAAGTCTTTAAATAGAATAAGTTAAGCTTTTACCGAACTCTCTAAAACATCCGGGCCACCAAATACATACCTTAAAAAAATCGGAACGATAAACAATATGAAAAAAACACGAAACAATTGATAGGCGGTAACCATTGATACATCCGCTTGGACGGTGTGTGCCGTAACACCCATTTCTGGTAATCCACCTGGAGCTATACATAAAAAGGCTGTAGTCATTGAAATCGGATAGACAATATGTAAGCCATAAGCTAAAACGAGTGCAAAACCAACAATCAATAATCCAGAAACAATCGAAAAGGGCAGTAGCTTTTTCCAATTTTTCAGCATATCCATTTTTATTCCGAGACCCAAATAAACACCTAAGCAAAGCTGTGCAAGTATGATAAGTATGTGAGGTAACGGAAATGTTCCAAAGCCAGCCACAGTTAATATAGCGGATGATAGTAGAGGTCCTATAATCCATGGTGTTGGAAATTTGAAGCGAACTGCACACGCAGTGATAAGTAGAACAATGATAAGAACCGTAATAATTTGAAAAAAATTGCTGTATTCTGATTGCGTTACTACATCAACAGTAGGGGTTCCGGCTACTGTTCCACCACTTGAAAATGCATGAATCGACAGTGTAGGTACAATGAAGATAACAGTTAACATTCTAATTGTTTGCATGAAGATAACAACAGTGGAATCTGCTCCCTTGATCTCTTCGCTCAATAAAACCATTTGGGATAACCCACCTGGTGTCGTCCCCATTACCGCACTTGCTATATTAATTCCAGTTAATTTGGAAACAAAAAAAGCAATTGCCAGTCCGACAACTACCATTAGAATAGTAATAATAGCCATGGATGGTAGCTGGTCTACAATCTGTTTCGCACTAGCAATCGTAAACGATAGGCCCATACTATAACCTAGTAACATTTGACCTCCATTTTTAAAACTTGCCGGCCAATATAAATTCCGTTTGGATAATAACTTCCAAACTATAACAGCGGTTAAAGGTCCTAACATCCACGACAATGGTAATTTTAATAATGTGAATATCAAACCACCTAATATGCCACATAGTAAAGTTTCTATAAATGGAAGCTGGCTTTGTTTTCTTTTATTTATCAACTTAACAACAGATACTAAAGTCATGATGTCCTCCCGTTCTTACTAATCACTTATATACGAAAAAAAAGGCTGTCTCAGATTATGTAGTACCTCTCGCCCCTCTTGTATGAAAAGGGGGAGATATTGACACATAGATCTTGGAGTCAACCTTGTAATTATAACATTCCTCTTAAATAACAGCTTCTATAATACGATCGTTGAAATAGACGACATTTGAGAGAATTTTATTGTCTTTTATCTTTTCAGTTGATTCTCTTGCTTCTTTTTCGTCCTCAAATTCAAACATTTTAATACTACCATCATTCGTATAAACAGTTAGAATCCACATTTATCCGTTCCTCCAATAGTTATATTAAAAAGTAACGATGTAAAGACAGTAGCTAGGTTCGAAACAAGCCAGTGTCTTGTACTTTTGCCAATCGTACAGCTATTAGTGTAAAAAGTAAATAATACGAAATATTATATCATTAAATTTATTTAAACTATTTTGTTTATTTTGTTCATAGACATATTAGTCTTCCCTATTTACATTCATTAAAGCCTCATACATCCTATCTTGCTCTTCTAGAAATTTTGCAGTTTCACTACTGTTCTTATAAAAGTCTTTCCACATATACTTCCCTAGCGTTTGCTGCCACTTTTCTGTTTGCACCATTTTTTCAAATGTCGTATCCCAAAATTGAATTTCATCCTTCGTCATGTTCGGCGGTCCCATCACACCACGCCAATGTTCAAATACTAAGTCTATGCCTTCCTCTGACCATGTAGGAACATCTGGAAGCTCTTTTAATCTTTTATCTGATGAAATAACGAGCATTTTCACTTGATTTATATCGTAATATTTTTTAGCCTCTGCTAAGGTCATGGTTGCCACATCTATTTGCTTTTTTAATAAGGCATCTACTACTTGAGCACTGTTTTCATATATATAAAAATCAAGCTCATCGGATTTTAATCCCACTTGTTTACCCGCCAATACAAACGATAGCTGATCATCATTCCCTAATCTTGGAGAAACACCAATTTTAAAATTATGGGAGGCTTCTTTCATATTGTTCATTAAGCTCCTTGCACTGCTTATAGTTGAATCCTTAGAAACGATCACAACCTCCCATTCCGTAGCTAACGTGGCGATTGGCGTAAAGTCTTTATAGGTTATCTTACTTTGGCCTAATAAATGATTGGTAATGAGCAAACTAGAATTAATAGCTAATACATGACTTTTTTGCTGTTTTGTATATTTCCAGCCTAACTCTCCACCAGCTCCTATTTTATTCATTACTTGAATATCTTCGTCTATTAAGTTTTCACTTATTAAAACGTCTTGCATTGCCCGTGCTGTTAAGTCCCAGCCTCCACCCATTGAACTCGGGGCAATAATCGTTACTTCATTTGCAATGACTTCTTGATTCTTTTTAGGTGAACATCCGGTTAATAGCGTCACCAAAATCATCACAATGACTATTATTTTTTTCCTCATTGTTTATCCCTCGTTAATTGATTCAAATAGAATGAATATTACTTGTTATTCTATTAAGTAATATTTTCGCTGAGGCCTTCCTACAATTCCATACTCATGTTTTGCGATGCAGACATTTTCTGAAACAAGAAATTCTAGATATCTTCTTGCAGTCGTTCTAGATACCCCCATCGTCTCACTCATTTCATCGATAGAGACGCCTTTAAGCTCTTCCACCACTTCTTTTATTTTCTTTAACGTATGGCGATCAACACCAGTAGGAAGATCCTTTTCCAGGATTGTCGATTGGTTGGTGATTCCAAAGAATCTATCAATCATTGTCTGATCTATCTCATCACTCTTACTTAATAATTCTTTTCTTCTTTTATAATCTTCAATGGTTTCTACAAACTTTTTCATGGTTACTGGTTTTAATAGATAGTTAAATACACCATATCTGGCTGTCTTCTCAAGCATTGTTCGTTCCGTTGCAGCTGTCACCATAATAATATCAACTGCTGGATAACTCTCTCTAATTGTAGCTAATAAATCAGTACCAAGCTTATCGGGCAAATAGATATCTAGCAAAAGTAAATCTACTTCATTTTCGTTTAAAAGCTCCATCGCTTCTTTCGCATTTAACGCCTTCCCGACCAATTTTACACCCGTTACCTTTTGCAAAAATTGTTCCTGTACTTGGGCAATTCGAAAATCGTCCTCTACTATTACAACTTTAATCACTTTATCCCACTCCTTACTCTATCCGAAAACCTTTTTAGGAAGGTAGACTGTAAAAATAGACCCACCATTAGGTTCATTACTCACTTCAATTGTTCCACCTAGCGATTCTACAATGCGGTTGACATTAAATAGACCATACCCCCTATTTTCACCTTTAGAGGAGTAACCTAGCGTAAACAAGGATGCCAACAAGTCGTCTGAAATTCCTTTTCCGCTGTCCATTACTTCTATAATAATATCGTTTCCAAGTCCCATTATAGAAAAAGTCACTTTTTTCTCATTCTGCTCTGCAACCGCATCAAACGCATTATCGAGAAGATTTCCTATAATTGTGATGATATCTGTTACCTCTATATGACTTGGTAAAGGGTCTACATAGCTTTCGGCATCAATTTCAAGCCTAATTTTCTTTTCCGATGCTTTTCCTAGCTTACCTAACAAAATAGCTTGGACATTTGCATCATGAATTTGGTTAAATAATATATCATTTTGCTGCTGATGAGTAATAGACTCTTTTTGAATAAGCTCAAATGCATCTTGATATCGTTCTAACTGTAATAATCCTGATAACAAATATAATTTATTGGTGTACTCATGTGTTTGTGCTCGAAGTCCATCTGAATAGTCACGTACCTCTGTTATTGTATTCATCAACTTTTTTAACTCCGTTTTGTCTCGAAAACTAGAAACGACGCCTGTGACATTTCCACTTTCGATTATCGGGATTATATTAAAGATGAACATTTTATCATTGATCAAGACCTCCACATTATGAGCAGTCTTTCCTGTCTGTAACGCATCCTCTATGTTTATATCCTGAAGGACATGCTGAATATGCTGACCTATAAAATCTTTTTCGTTAAGGTTCAACATAGACTTTGCAGAATGATTGATCAAAGTTAAAAATCCATTTTCATCAATAGCTATAATTCCCTCTTTAACAGATAAAAGAATGGCACTTCTTTCCCGATACAATGCAGCAATTTCATGTGGTTCCAACCCCAACGTATCTTTTCTTATACTTTTTGTTAGGAATATACCGCCAGTAATTCCTAACAGCAATACAATTAGTGATGCGATAATAATAATTTTCACTCGCTGATATATACTCTCATAGATGTCTCTTTCCAGAAACTCGACAGATACTGTTCCAATCACTTGAGTATATTCTCCATAATCCGCCATAATCGGAACCTTCCCAATTAAAACTGCGCCTTCCTCACGCTGCAATTCAAAATTATTAGAACCACCAAATACCAACGTCTGATAACTGGTATTGTCTAAACTCTTCTGACCAACCAGGCTTGGATTCGTATGTGAATAAATAATGCCCTCCCGATTTTCAATAATAATATTTGCCGCATGCACCTGATCTTTTACTTGCTCGGCAATTGGTCGGAAGTGAGTCTCAATATCTTTTTGTTCAATAGCATCCCTAAGCTCGGGCATAAGAGAAATCGACTTTGCTGATTGCAACGCCAGCTGTTTCACATGATTTCTAGTATCGACCGATTGAAGGTAAGCAAATATGCTTGCGAGAAGAATAATGATTAAAAGAATTAACGTACTAATTAGACCTAATATTTTTGTTTGTAATGGAATATTTTTAAGTTTATTCATGGTCAAAACTCTTTTCTTAAAATAACTATCTTTTCAATTTTAGCATTTCTCCAACAAATTTACATGATAGGACGGTAATACGAAAAAGAAGATCCGCTACGAATAGCGAATCTTCTTTGTTAAGATTATAGGATAAAGCTTACAATAACTGCTGATAATACACTTACTAACGTTGCTCCGTATAAAAGCTTCAAGCCCATTCGCGCTACAACATTACCTTGTTTTTCATGAAGGCCTTTTACTGCACCGGAAATAATTCCAATAGAAGAGAAGTTTGCAAAGGAAACAAGAAAAACAGAAAGAATTCCAATTGATCGCTCACTCAAGCCTGACGCTAATTCATTTAATGAGAGCATTGCCACAAATTCGTTTGTCACTAATTTAGTAGCCATAATACCACCTGCTGTTACTGATTCTGAAACAGGGATACCCATTAAAATCGCAAATGGGGCAAAGACATAACCAATAATTTGTTGGAATGAAATTCCGAATATCATATCAAACAAAGTATTTATGCCTGCCATTAGGGCAACGAAACCGAGTAACATCGCAGCAACTATAATGACAACCTTGAATCCATCTAAAATATACTCACCCAACATTTCAAAGAAGCTTTGTTTTTCTGTTTGGATAACAAGGAGATCCTCTTCTTCTGTTACAGTGTAAGGATTGATGATGGAAGCAATAATGAATCCTCCAAATAAGTTAATCACAATTGCCGTTACGACATATCTAGGTTCAATCATCGTCATATAAGCACCGACAATAGACATCGATACAGTAGACATCGCTGATGCAGAAAGTGTATATAGACGTTGAGGAGATAGATGACCAAGCTGTTTTTTCACCGTAATGAAAACTTCAGATTGTCCAACGATAGCAGATGCTACTCCGTTGTATGATTCTAACTTACCCATGCCGTTTACTTTACTGATGACCCAGCCAATCCATTTCATAATGAAAGGAAGCACTTTAATATGTTGCAGAATTCCTATTAAAACTGAGATGAATACGATAGGAAGTAGAGCTGATAAGAAGAAAGGAGCTTGTCCTTCGTTCGCAAGGCCACCAAAGACAAAATTGATTCCTTCATTCGCGAATTCGAGTAATTTTTCAAAACCAGCTGCGATTCCCTTAATAAGTATCAATCCAAATTTCGTATTTAGTAATAAGAAAGTTAGTATTACTTGAATAACAAGCATTTGGATAATTGGTCTGATCTTTATTCCTTTGCGATTATTACTTGCAACCCAGGCAAGAGCCAACACAACAATTAAGCCTAAGATTGAGATTAAATAGTTCATTTAATGCCTCCACGAAATAGTATTATTAGAAGGTCAAACGTCTGACCATTAAACTTCCTTACTAAGTATACATTTATTACTCATTATGTCCAAATACTATTTATAAAATGTTACCGATTTCAAAAGAAATATTGGAATATTATGGTCACGTCATATAAAAGAAACAAAGTGAAATAAGCATATATTCGATTCCATTATCGTAACTTATGTCTTTGTGACTATTTTTTCAATTCCACCACTATTTAGAGGACTAGTCTTTATTTACCTCAACTTTCTCCAATTAAAACAAAAAAGCCACCATCACCGAATTATCTTCGGTAATAGTAGCTTATAAAGCTTTTATGGCTGTACTTTTTAAGAATTAACAGGAGATGCTTTACCAACTTTGTTTTCTTTACGTACTTTAGCTTCTTCAGCCGCTGCTGTGAACAATACGTCAGAAGAAGAATTCAGTGCAGTTTCACAAGAATCTTGAATAACACCAATGATAAAACCTACCCCTACAACTTGCATCGCAATATCAGCTGGAACTCCAAATAAGCTACAAGCTAAAGGGATAAGTAATAGAGATCCACCTGCAACACCTGATGCACCCGCTGCAGAAATAGCTGCTACAACGGAAAGCAGAAGTGCAGTGACAAAATCGACTTCAATACCTAGCGTTTTTACTGTAGCAAGCGTTAGCACTGCAATTGTAACCGCTGCTCCAGCCATATTAATAGTAGCACCTAGAGGAATGGATACTGCATATGTATCTTCATCTAAGCCAAGTTTTTCACATAACTTCATATTTACTGGAATATTAGCAGCAGAACTACGTGTAAAGAATGCCGTAATACCACTTTCTCTTAAAACCATGAAAACAAGCGGATAAGGGTTTTTTCGCGTATAAATAAATACAAGTAATGGATGCACGACAAGTGCGATAAACAACATACATCCTACTAAAATCAAAATCAATCTACCATATTCAACTAAAGCAGAAAGCCCACTTGTAACAATTGCATCAAATACAAGCCCCAAAATACCAAGTGGCGCTAAATTGATCACCCATTGTACTACTTTCGTAATTGCATCTGAAAAACTACCTAACATGTCTTTCGTATTTTGACTTGCACTCTTTAAGGCAAGTCCAAGTACAACTGCCCACGTTAGTATACCTAGATAGTTTGCATTTATAATAGCATCAACCGGATTAGCAACTAAGTTAAATAATAATGTTTGAACAACTTCCACAATACCTTCTGGCGGTGCAAGATCTTCAGCCCCTGTTGTTAATGTTAATGTGACCGGGAATATAAAGCTTGCAACTACGGCCACAGCACCAGCTAAGAATGTACCAAGCAAATAAAGAAACAGAATTGACTTCATATTCGTTTTCTTACCGCTTTTATGTCCAGCAATGGCGTGCATAACTAAGAATAATACTAGTACTGGTGCAACTGCCTTTAGTGCTCCAACAAATAATGAACCAAGAATCGTAACTCCACTTGCGGCATTAGGAAGGGTTAATGCTAAGATAACACCGATTATAATACCGACTACAATCCTTTTTACAAGGCTAATTTGGTTCCATTTAATTAATAAATTTTTCATCCTACTATCCCCCAACATATTCTTCACACATCTATTATAAAAGAGTACAATCACTTCTCCCCAGTTGAAATAATATGTACTTATTTTATCATTAAATAGACTGATATTTTATTTTAACACAAATTTTTCGAATGTTATATTGTTATTTTTTGCTTATTCTAATTGGTGCTGTGTATCAAATAAGAAAACCTCCAAATAATTATTTGAAGGTTAGAAAATATATAGTAATGAACCTTTTTATCATACTTTTTCATTTGTTCCTTTATTCCTCACAAAAAAATAAGCAGTAATCCATGTGGTTATAGGGATAACTAGTGTCACTCCAATTCCAGCACAAAGGATCGTGATTATTTCGGCACTGAAAATCTTCGAATTGACGATATCCCCAACGGAATACGATAAATCTTTAAACCATATGAGTAATGCTAAATATCCCCCAAAGAACGCAAAAAACAGTGTATTTGCACTAGTTCCTAATATATCTCTTGCAATAGACAATCCAGAGAGGAATAACTCTTTTCGACTAATGTCCGGATGATGATAATGGATTTCCCGCATAGGAGAGGAAACTGCTATTGCCGTATCCGTAATTGCTCCAATTGTACTCATAATAATCACTGACACTGCAATTTTCACAAAATCTACTTCGACTAATAAGGAAAACGCTCCAAGCTCCCCTATTTCTTCTTCGCCAAATCCTTGTATCATTGATTTATTCGTTACGAAGATAATAAATAAAAGTAAGATAACAATACAAATAATCGTGGACAGAAAAGCGGTTTTTGTTTTGCTATTCACTCCATTAATATAGAAAAGATTGATGCAGCTAATCACTACACAGGCGTTTAAAGTTACAATCACTGGGTCAATATCCGGGGAGCATAGCAAAATAACTGTTATTATAATGACAGCAAAGTTGAAAAACAAAGCAAAAAAAGACCTTACCCCTTTTCTGCCTCCAATAATGGTCATTAATAGAAACAAGATACCGCCTAATAGCACTAATACATTCATAGTCTTGCCCTCTTTCTATTCACGAAAAATAAGGTCGTATACAGACCTATCGGAATGGTCAACACAATTCCTATTCCTCCCGCTAATGCACGCGCCAATTCCAGTGAAAGAGTTAAGGAAATCGTATAACCAAATGGAGAAGCATTTTTAAAATAGAGAATAAGCGTTGGAATCGAACCACTTACATAAGCAAAAAACAAAATATTTGTCATCGTGCCCATAATATCTTTTCCGATTTCCATTCCTGATTTAATGAGTGCCTTTACAGATATGTAATTATTTTTCTCATATAACCCAAAAATCGAAGAAGACATCGTTATAGCTACATCCATTACAGCACCTAAAGAACCAAGGAATAATCCTGCCATAAATACCATGCGATACGGACGAGTAATAAACTGCATTTCCTCATAACGAAGTCCTTTTTCCCCAGTTACCAACAAAACAAGGTATGTAATCAATAGCGATACAAAAGTTCCAAGCAAGGTCGCGATGATAGCTGCATATGTTTTCTCATTTAAACCGTTCGCAAGTAACAATGAAATGACCGTAAACAAAATAACACTTATTCCACAAATCCATAAGAGACTTTGACTAGAATTATGAATATAGATATCCAGTGCATATGATAAAAGGATGGCATTAAATACTAAACTAATAAACGAGAATAGACCTTGTTTTTTCCCGACAATCAGTAAAACAATGATAAATACCCATCCAATCAGCAACAAATACTTATCCCGTTTGACCTCTTGAATTGTTCCCGTTAAATCTGCATCCTTTTTATCACTTTGATCGATTTTAACAAATAACTCATTTCCAATCTGAAACTCATGATCATAGGCTTTGGATTGGGAGTATTCATTTGTTAAATGAATCTCCTTTCCTTTTTCTTCTCCATTTAATAATTTTGCAATTATATGCTGTGTATATAAAGTATCTTCATTACCATTTATATCACTTACTTTGACCACATCTTCTATATTGGTATGGACAATCTTTGCTATAGGTTTGTCATAAAAGGAATAATTATTAAAAACAAAAATAACAGAACCTATAAAACAACATAGAACTATGGCAATAATTACTTTATCTTTGGAGCTCATCTTTTTATAAATACTTCCTACCAAATTCATTCAAGGACCTCCGCTAAAAATGTTTCTAGATTATAATTTCAGTATAGCTCTACAGAATATTGTTTGGAAATTATATGAAAACAACTATTAGAAAAACTGCTACTCTTTTAAGTATGGATTAGAAGATAAGAGCAAATTCCTATTGTAGTATATTACCAAATTATTGTTGTCATTATAATATTTCTTATAGTTCTGTTTTTATTAGAATGATTTTTTACGCTATAGAAAAAAACACCTTCACGTTGATAATCTAGGTATTGTATACCCACTTTCAACGAAAGGTGTTCTTGTTTGTTTTATTTTTTAGACCAGTATAAAATGTATCATTACGGCTAGTTCTTTAACTGAATAATCTCAGCAGCTGCCTGTTCAGCTGATTGAAGTGCACCTTCCAGATGGCCGCCAAATTGTGAATTAGTCTCAGTTCCAGCAAAATAAATTTTCTTTTCCCAAATTCCTGCATTTGGTGGTTGACCATAAATCGGAAAATCTCTAAGTGGATCTAAATCTTCCTCGACAGTCGTCTCAGTATCCTGAGCCCAATCCTTATAAAGGATAGCCCTTACCTGTTGAGCCGAGGGTCCAAAGAGCATAACCAATTGGTCTATAACTAATTTTAAAAATTCATCCTTACCCATTGTTCGGCGCATTCTTGCAGGTAATCCGAAAAAACCAAACAATGCGCCAGCCCCTGTATGAGGAGAAGCATCATGGATTTCTTGCAAGGGTCCTACCCAGCTTGTTGCGAAACCAGATAACCCAGCTTCCCTCCAAAAGGGACGGTCATAAACTGCAATTACCTTAGCCTGCCCTCCCATCCAAGTGGGTTTGCTTAGTAGATCAGCATTTAGATTTGGCGGGAGAGAGGGCGAAAATTCAATTTGATGAGCTACAATCCTAGGTGGCAATGCTAGGATAATAGCACTTGCTGAAAAATTTTTTCTCTTTCCATCAGCAGTATTTGCTTCTACTATAAGAGAATTGTTATCTAGTCGGATTGCTGTAACTCGTGTATCTAACTCGACCGTTTCTGAAGGTATAGTCTTTGCTACAGCATCAATTAAAGATTGCACACCCCCTACTAATCGAATGGACCTTGCATCAGCATTTTCGGGCAGTATATAGCGCTCTGGTACTGCGTTTGGAGAACGTTCTGAAAGCATTGCCCCTTTGTTGTACTGATCAAATGTTTTTAAATCCAGCTCTTTAACAAGTCGAGTAATCGTGCTCTCATACTGCGGCCAAAACCAGGTTGGTCCAAGGTCAAATTTGCCTAATTCAGGTTTGTTTGGAACAGAAGTACTCAAGACCCTACCGCCAATCCTATCTCTAGCCTCTAGCACCTTACATTCGATGCCCTGTGCAGTGAGTAGAGATGCAGCTCGAAGCCCACTTAAACCAGCTCCAACAATGACTATGGGATTTTTCATTTTCTTTCCTCTTTTCAATCATATGTAAGCTGTCTAAAAATACTTACGAAACAGCTATTCCTTTTATCATTAAAAAGAGAAAAGAGGAAGAACTAACGCTACCCTCATTTCTCTTATAACTTTTACTAAACAGCTAAGGATATTAGTAATTTTTAGTTTACTTAACTAGCTGCATTACTTTTTCCGGATCAAATCCTAGTATCCATTGACCATTTATTTCAGTTTGTGGAACTCCCATTTCACCTGTCATTTTTACTAAACGGTCTGCAGCAATCGGATCTTCCTGGACGTTTACTTCTTCAAAAGGAAGTTCCTTCTCGTTTAAGAAATTTTTCATCATTGTACAATATGGACAAGTATTAGTTGTATAGACTTTAATTTGATTCATCAAAAAATCCTCCTCTTTCATATTAGTTTTGTACTTTCACCTAAAAGCCAAACTAGTATTACAAATACAAAAATCAGCTTTTTATCTGTTTACCACCTTGCCAAAAGCTCAAACTCCCTCTAAGTCTTTATCCCTTTATTTTTAAAGGAGACTCCTTTAAATACTGCTTCTGTTTATTTTTACTGCCAATAGACCATACAACGATCGGAATAAGGATTAAGGATAAAATCCCACCAGCAAGTGATAACATTTCATAACTGGAACCAGCAACCACCATACCCGACATGGCACCGCCTGCAGATCCTGCTAAAGCTATAAAAACATCCACTGTGCCTTGCGTTTTAGCACGTGTTGCAGGTTCAGTCGAATCAATAATTAAAGCTGTACCGCTTATTAATCCAAAATTCCATCCTATTCCGAGTAAAGATAGGGCCAGGATCATGAAAAATACAGAATCTCCTGGCGCTATCGATGCTACAATTCCTGCAAGGAGTAATGTTACTCCTGAAGCAATTGCCATGACAGGTCGACCAATCTTATCAACAAGAATTCCTGTTACAAGTGAAGGTAAGTACATCGCACCGACGTGGAAACCAATAACAAGGCCGATTGCCCCTAGAGCGTGACCATGATGTCCCATATGAATTGGCGTCATCGTCATAATGGAAATCATCACAATTTGACTAAGCACCATAATGATAGCTCCAACTGCAATTCCTTTTTTATTTAGTGGATTCTGTTCCGGAACTTCGCTAGTTTCCATATTTTCTTTATGTGCATTTATTTGTAATGCAATCTTGAACGGATCAGGACGTAAAAAAATAAAGAGAAAAATCCCTGCGGATATAAATGCTGCTGCGGATAAAATGAAGGGACCTGCGAGTTCTGGAACACCGATAGAGTGAGCCACACTTCCCATCACCTCGACTAAATTTGGACCTGCAACTGCTCCAATTGTCGTCGAAACCATTGCTATACTTACTGCAGTTCCCCTTTGCTTTTTGGTTGCTAAATCAGTACCGGCATAACGTGCTTGTAAATTTGTAGCAGTACCTGCCCCATATACGAGCAGGGAAGCGAATAATAAAATCACACTGTTTAAGACAGCGGCAATTACAACACCTATTGCTCCAAGTCCACCTACTATAAATCCTGTGGAAAGACCCCTGCGTCTTCCATAACGATTAGAAAGTCTTCCTACTACTAATGCTGCTCCTGCCGAACCTAACGTAAATAAAGCAGCAGGAATACCTGCAAATGCTCCCGTGCCAAGCATTTGTGCTGCAAGCAATGCTCCAACTGTTATTCCGGCAGCCAATCCCGCTCCGCCGAACATTTGGGAGATTACGATAATCAGCAATGTCCGTTTATATAATTGTTTTTGTTTTTCTGGATTATTTAAGTACGTTTCTGCTGTGTCTTTCATTTTACTAACCATAATGAATACCTTCTTCCTCCAATTTTGTTTAAAAGCATAAACCTTTAGTTTTGTACCACTTCATATTTGACCTTAATGTTAATCCCGGTCAGACAGTCAGCTTGGAATCAAGAAGGGTTGTTTCTTTTTCTAATTCACGATGCAATACTTCTCCCATACGCTTCATACCTTCCCTAATTTTCTCGTTCGACATATTGGAGTAATTTAGGCGTAATGTATTTTTTTCTGTACCGTTTGGAAAAAAAGGAGTTCCGGGAACACAGGCAACATTATTTCTTAAGCACTCTGAAAATACATGCGCTGCATCCAGCTCCTCAGGAAGCTCAACCCATATAAATAATCCTCCTTCTGGCTTACTATAAGAAATATTTTTGGGAAAAAGTTCTTCGATACAAGAGAGCATAGTTGTACATCTTTCTTTATAAACAGCTTTGATGTTATGAATGTGATCTGCGATATCAAAGAGTTCCATATACTTAGCTGTAATTCTTTGAGCAAAACTATCTGTATGTAAATCAGCTATTTGTTTTAGAGCAACATACTTTTCAATTAAAGAATCATCTGCACAAATCCATCCCAGTCGAAGTCCTGGAGCAAAGATTTTAGAGAAAGTGCTTAAATAGATTACTCTGCCTTCAGTATCGAAATGTTTCAAAGGGGGAAGTTCCTCTCCAGCAAACCTAATAGCTCCATACGGATTATCCTCTATAATCAGTACATCATATTGATTGGCAAGCTCAATCATTCTTTTTCGTCTTTCCAACTTTAATGTGCGGCCTGTAGGATTTTGAAAATCAGGAATCGTATAAATAAATTTTGTTGTAGGATGCTCTTGCAGTTTTATCTCTAACTCTTCCATCATCATGCCATTCTCATCCATACCAACTTCTACGAATTTGGCATTGTATGACTTAAATACATTAATCGCTGCAAGATAGGTCGGACTTTCACAAATTATAGTATCTCCCTCGTCGATGAATAATCTTCCGGTAAGATCGATTGCTTGTTGGGATCCCGATGTGATAAGAACATTTTCAATAGTAGAGTTAACACCAATATCTTTCATCATTTCACAAATAGCTTTTCTTAAAGGGACATATCCTTCAGTTGTACTATATTGAAGAGAAGCCGCACCTGCTTCATTCAATACGGCATTGCATGCTTCCTTAAGAGCTTCAACAGGAAACAACTCTGGAGCAGGTAGTCCTCCCGCAAAAGAGATAACTTCAGGTCTTGCGGTTACTTTCAATATTTCACGAGTCTCCGAGGATTTTATTAAATGCGTTCTCTTTGCAAATTTGTTTTCCATTTATAAACCTTCCTTTTTTATGATTATATGGATAGCTACTTTTGTTTTTCCGAAGAATTAATGATCAGCTAACTGCCTGTATCCTTATCCATTTCTTTTAATCCACCTACTAGATTTGAATCATGATAACATGCACAAAAAAGCCATACAACATTAAAATTGTATGGCAAACAATATTAAAATTGTATGGCAAACAATATTATCATAAAATTCCGATTATAATTTTCTTGATTATAGCAACACAACATTAGATAAAATCATTTAGTAAACATTTAAGTATAGTCAATCCTTGCTCAAGCTCTTCAAGTGATTCTGGTGCACAGACAGCAACCCTTACAGCGCGTTCTGGACTACTGTTTCCAACTACAAATCGTTCAGCCGCATACACTTGTACCCCGCGCTCGGCGGCTAACTTTTCAAACTCAGCTCCTGTGATAGTGCCTGGTAATAACAGCCAACGAAAGATGCCAGCATCATGGCCTAAACATGTATAGTCTTCCAAGTATCGATTGACGACTTGGTTTCTGCGAATTGTTTCTTCCCGATGCCGTTCAATTAAGACCTCAAATTGATTCGATACAATAGTACGTGCTGCTAATTCTGCTAGTAATGGGGAAACTGATATATTTATATTATAAAGTGCCTTTGAAATTAGCTCCTTAAATTGACTCGGCACCGCTACATAGGCTAATCGTAACCCTGGAGCTATTGATTTGGATAAACTTGCAATATGTATGACTCGTTCCGGTGCAAAGGATGCGATTGCCGGAAGTGGTTTTTTGTTATGGAGATGATACGTAGCATCTTCAATAATGAACTGATTATACTTTTTGGCAATTGAAGCAATCTTTCTTCGATTTTCTACAGACATACAGCTAGCTGTCGGATTATGATAATCTGGTATTAAGAAAATCCCTTTAATATGCTCATTTTTACAAGCATATTCAAAGGCAGCTGGACTCATTTCATTGTTCTCTGATTTTATCGGTACTATTTTCACACTGAGCATTGCTGCAGCTGTTTTCAATCCCGGGTAAGTATGTTGATCAACCCCAATGCGATCTCCTGGCTGACAAAGACTAGCCAATGTGGCAGCCATGGCATTTTGTCCCCCGTTTGCAAATAAAATGTGATCAACCGTTGTTTCAAACCCACCTCTTCGAATTAGCTTTATAGCCGCATCCTTTTGCCAAAGGCTTTCTCCTGCTCGGCCATAACTAAACCATTTTTCGTAATCTGTCTCTTGTAGCATACTTTTCAACTGGAGAAATAGTGGCTCGAAAGAAGCATTATCTGGTAGTGTTGCCCCCATTTCAATTAGATGCTTCGGCTTCGCATCTTCCAGTAAATATGCATTCGATAACGCATCATACGATACAAAGGTGCCACTTCCGACAGATGTACTTAACAAGCCCTTTAACACACACTCTTTAAAGGCTTTTGAAATGGTGCTTAAATTTAAATCCAAATAATCCGCAAGTTCTCGTTGTGGAGGAAGTTTTGTTCCAGGTAGTAAAACCCCATTTAAAATATCTTGCTCCAATTGGTCAGCGAGTGCTTGATAAATCGGCTTTTTAGTTTTATCGATCGATGGCTTCCAGCTCATTGGATAGTCTTCAAAAGAATTAACCGGCATGATACTCAACCCTTTTTTATAATTATTCTATACTAAAAAAGAAAACACTTCTTCATAAATTGAATCCTTGTCTTTCCCTAAAGTCATTAAATGCGTGGAATTTGGAAAAGCTTTTATTCTCTTTTTAACTGAAGAGACATTTTCCACTATAAAATTTGCGCTTTTTTCATATAAAGAGTCGTCTCTATTTCCATAATAGACTGCTATTGGAGCGGTAATAAGAGAATTCTGCTCCATTGTATGATGAATAAACTGTTGGAATAGCTCAAAAGAATGTAGGGACATTTCCTGAAAAGACAACAGTTCATTTATAATCTCCTCAGCTGTTTTCCCTTCGAGCTGCTTGTATCCTTTTGCATAATCAACGAGTCGTTGTTTTAATCGTTCTGGTGTCCGCTCTTTTGGGACAGACATTACAACAAGTCGTTCAATTGGTTTTTCCTGAGCTAATTTTAATGCAAAGATACCACCTACTGATATTCCTATAACAGAAATCCTTTTTGCGCCGTGTTTCTGTAGAAAATCGTAAGCTTTTTGTACATCTTTCCACCAATCATTAATATCACAATTGAGCAGAGCTTCTGGTTCCACTCCGTGTCCTTTGTATAGCGGGATATAACATGTGCAACCAATACGTTCGTTGAGATATTCAGCTAATTTTTTCATATCACGTGTATGACTTGTGTAAGAATGTAAAAACAATATCGCTGATTCATTTCCTTGTAGAAAAAGTTCTTTTGCTGGTAGAATTTTCATTTTAACCTCCCGTATGTCTATATCTTTTCTTTATTTTATACTAATTCTAAATCTAAAGAAGAAATTTTAAATTATTGTCTATCGCTATTCACTTTATAACTTGTTTGGAAAAGCGACTGAATCCAATTTCGCTAATAAATGTGGAGCCTAGTAACAATACACCACCGAATATTTGAACGATTGTCATTTGCTCTTGCAGAATAAGTGCAGAAATCATGATAGCTACAAACGGATCTACATAACTTAGCATCGCAATGCTTTGCCCTTTTAAATTTTCCATACCAGAGAAAAACAACAGAAATCCAATACCTGTATTGACAATCCCTAATAGGAAGATAAAAGGAATCGAAGAACTGGATAATGCAAAAATTCCAAAGCCTTCCGTCAATAAAACATATGGTAGTAATAGTAAAGAAGTCGTTCCAAGCTGAATAATGGTCAACTCTAACTTCCCTATCTCTTTAATAAATTTATTTAGAAGCAATAACGCCGCATAAAATGCAGCAGCGATTAATCCAAAGGAAAGTCCAAGAAGATCCTCTGAATCGGGTGCACTCAGCCCTTCCCCCACAATTAGTACCATTCCTATAATTGCAACGAGAATACACACAATTTTTTTCATGGATAATGGTTCCCGAAGTACAAGTGGCGAAAGAATCATTACAAATACAGGAGCAAAGTAATAACCTAGTGTTGCATTGGCAAGTGTCGTATGGTCGTATGATTGATAAAGAAAAATCCAATTTCCTCCTAATGCAATACTAGAAAAAATTAAAAATAATGCATTCGATTTTACTGCAGTCCAGACTATTTTTTTCTTCATTAGGATGAAGATTAGTAGCAAAAATAAACATCCTAAAAAACTACTTAGTAAAGCTCTTTCACTTGCCGATAGATCAATGTACCGAACTACTAAACCAATGGTGCCAAAAATTATCATCGATAATATAAACTGAATCTTAGATTTCATACGCTCCCTCTTTCCAACTTGATTTTCTAGTAGTAGTAGATTAGCATATTAACAAGTATTCCAAAATCAAATGTTTGTCATGTTATACATAACAAAATCGCATGGAAAGGAGTGAAGAATATGAATATCCAAAAATATATGGCCTTTGTGAAAGCCGTTGAATATGGGAGCTTTACAAGAGCTGCTCAAGAATTAAACTATACGCAGTCTGGGATCAGTCGAATGATTAACGATTTAGAATCAGAATGGGGAATTTTACTATTTGAAAGAGGACGCGGAGGTATCACTCTAACGTCTGATGGCTTAAAGTTATTACCTCAGTTAAAACGAGTTTGTAACGAACATGAAATGCTCCAGATACAGATTGAGGAATTACACGATATACAAACTGGAATCATTCGGATTGGAACCTTTTCAAGCGTAGCGACACATTGGTTACCTAACATCATTAAAATTTTTAGGAAAGATTATCCGGGGATTGATTTTGAATTATTATTAGGGGATTATACAGAAATCGAAAATTGGATTATCGAAGGGCGGGTCAACTTTGGATTTTTACGACTCCCGACAAAAGGGGAAATGGAAACTATTTTTGTGGAGCAAGACCGTTTGTTAGTAGTAATTCCCGAAGATCATCCTCTCGTGGATTGCGATAAGTTTCCAATAAAAGAGTTATCGAACAGTCCATTTATGCTATTGGAAAAGGGAGCAAAAGCGGAGATCTCCGAGATTTTTGCGCAACACGAAATCACACCACAAATTCATTTTACGACTTGGGATGACTATGCCATTATGTCGATGGTAGAAAACGGACTAGGAATCAGCATATTACCAGAATTGATTTTACAGCGTATTCCATACCAAATAATCGCAAAAGAGCTGGAAGTGCCTGCTTACCGAAATATCGGTATTGGGATGAGAGAACAAAAATCACTTTCACTTGCGGCTAAGCGATTTTTAGAATATTTATCCTTTCGAAGGAGAGAATGATTTGTGTTTATCCCTTATTTCTAACCCATCTGAGCTCTGCACTCAAGTATGGGTTATTTTTTATGGCTTAATGATATAATTGATACTTTTAAAACCTCGAATTCCGCTACTGGCTCCCCCTTTCCCATAGGATTACTACAATAGATAATCTTTAATTTACTGGATCAGCCTTCACCGATATAATGTTCAACTGCTCTCCATACTCTAGCCGTGCTACTTTCCGTGCTTGAACAGAGGTCCTTGCCGTCACTGGTATGGATTGTAGCTTGCCATTTATTTCAGCTTGAACAGTAAAGCATCTTGCTCCGCATTTCATGAGCATCATCCTCCATTTTTTTTTCTTGCTTCAAAGCATTGTAGTATGAACTCTTTTAAAATGTTCATTTTTTCCTTCGTGTCCACTACTTCCAGAGGAATATATAATTCATTATTTTTCAATTTGAACTTTCTTAGCTTGGCAATATCAAAAGCTAGCTGCTCCTGAATTTGCTGCTGAAGTTGTTCACCTAAATCAGTCTCTTTGTCCCCTGGCGCTACATGAAGGATTAAACACTGGTAATTTTTACTTCCATGTAATGTAGCGAACTTCGGCTGCATACCAGCATATGAAAAGGGTTTATAACCTATAATTAAGTTCTTTTCAGCAATCGTCAATCTCATGTCAAAGTTTGAAAAATATTGATGCAATTCACTAAATACGATTAAATTATTCACTGTTTCTCTCTCCCCCTAAATATTTTTCCATCAGTTGCTTTGCTTCTTCTATCCCTGCTTCTGTTAAATAAACAGATTTTGACTTGGTGCCGCCACGTAAATAATCTTGAACCTTTAATTGATCGAGTGCTTCGAATGAATAGCCCTTCCAGCTTCTTCGCATTGTTTCCGGAATATCTTCTTCCTTCCAAGAAGTTAAATACAGTAGAAGTAATGTCAATTCTTCGATTTCTTTTTTCATTTTTTCCATACACCTACCTTTAATAAGTACTCTGATTTATTTACTATATCTATTATACAATGAGATATATTTTAGCAAAATGGATTGACTCTGTGGTGCACCCCACAGTTTATAATAAAAACGGGAGGCACAGAATGTATAAAATTAGTGAATTTGCAGAGCTAACAGGGCTAAGCAAGGAGACCTTACGATACTATGCAGAAGTAAAATTACTGGAACCAGCTTACATTGATCCAGTTAACAAATACCGCTACTACGATGATGGTAGCTATTTTCTAGCTGTGCTTTTAGTGAAACTGAAAGGCTTTGGATTTACGATACAAGAAATGATTTCAGTAATGGAAGATGAGTCTTTTGCTAATCTAGAGAAACTGTTGCAACAAAAAAGAAATGCTATAACACTTCAAATAAATGAACTAACAACGAAATTAGAAGAGCTAGATGAATTTCTTGAATCAGGAAGGGAGAATGCAGATTGATCAAGTGGAAAGAAGAAACAATAATAGAAGCTAATATTGAAAAAGTATGGAGCTTATTTCTGGATAAAAACATTTATAAAATTATGGACAAAGTAGAAGATCACGTGCTTATAGAAAAGCAGGAAAATGAGGTAGGTGCAAAACACCGGCAAAGTTACCGAGAAGGAAAACGGGTAGAGACATATATCGTGGAAACATTAGCTTATGAAGACCTACCAGAGAAAAAACACAAAAAAGTGAGCTTTGTATTAGGTAAAGCTTTTGAAATTACGTTTAGTTTTACCTTGTATAAAATAGACGACAATCAGACGAAATTCGTTTACGAGGGGCAAAATAAAGGAGTGAATTTTGTAGGGCGAGCGATGCTAAAATTGGGCAGTGAAAAAAGTAATAATAAAGTGGTCCAAGAATTTATGGAAAAAGTGGAACGAGAAGCATTGGAGCTTTAAAACATAAACAGCTACAGGAGAGGAATAAAATGCATCCAAAGTTACAAATTCATAAAAGAAAACCAGACTTAGCTTATCGCTTGTAGTCTGGTTTTTGCTTTATTTGAAAGATAATAATTCTGCTTTAAGTGTACCGTTTTTATCGACAAGCTTGATAATACCGATTCCTGGTGCTAGGTAATACGTATCCCCATTCTGAATACGAACAACTACCACGTTGTCGAATGTTCCCGCTTTTACTTTAATTGTGCTAGTTGTACTTTCTACATTTACCTTATAAAAAGCTTCACCGTTGTCACCTACTGGATAATACTCCTTTGTTTGTTTTCCTTCCGTCAATGGATAAGCAATATCGAGTAATATCCAATCGGTATGACTTACACCAAATACTAGACGATCCTTTAACTCAATATAAGTAAAACCATCTATGGAATTACCTTTATAAATTAAAGAAGCTCTCGTTATATCATATACAGAATCATATGAAGTATTCGTAGTAAATTCCTTTTGTGTATTCTCAGTAAAGCTAGGGGAATACTCAAGTTTCATCCCAGCCTTTGGAGTAAGATCACCAATTACTTCTTTATTAAGCAATGCAAGCTTGCTTTTAGATGGAGTTTCATATTTCACTTGAGCACCTTTTTGTACGTAGCTACTTGCTCCTAAACCATATAAACCCCCATTTGTTCCTTTATACGTATAAACTCTATATTCTTCGCCTTTTTTCAAAGTGCGTACTTTATTGAGTGATCCATTTGAACCTATTTTCACTAAATTCGTATCTGCTAGAATGGTTACCTTACCAATTTGTCCTTGTTTTAATGCTGTTTTACCCCACATAACTTTGTTAGTGGATGCGTCTACTTGTATGTTACTAAAGCTTATAATACCCAACGCAAAAACAGTTATCAGAACTACCTTACTTATTCTTTTGAACAACCCTAACCACTCCTTTCGTTAAACAGTATATTATATCTGAAAAACATATAGAATACAGTTTTTTTTCATGCGGAATAATGCGAATCGTCAGATTGGAGTAAAGTTCCTTCTAACATACGGTAGGTCGTGTTTTAACTCTTTCTATATTTCTATTCCATCATTTTTTATTATAATTTCTAATATTACCACATTAGAAACTTCTGCTATATGATAGAAGAAAAATTGAGAGTTAGGAAAAAGTTTATTAGATGTAACTTATTCTTTAAATTTTTTTCTTTTTGACTTTATATACTTCTCCGCTAAGTGACCAGCAAAACCAAAGATAATCCCCCAGCATAATCCGTTAAATATCGGACTAGATAAAAATGAAAAAAAGTGATTTCCATTTAAAAAACAGTCATGGTAGTAAACTCCTAAATTCATTCCCATAACAAATAATATAAAAAAACCAGTTAAATATGTCTCTTTAGGATAATCTTTCTTCTCTCGTTGACAATTAATAACGATTGCTTTGTTATAAGCCTGCCACATAGAAAAACCATAAACAGATGGATAGAATAAACCCCATTGATGATTGAACACATCGTGTGCTAGTTGGTGATCGCCATGGAATGAATGGACAATAGACGTATTTAAACTAGAAAGTCCGTTCGTAGAAATTTCAAACAAAACAAGGAATGCTCCAAAAATATATTGACCATTATAAATTTGGCCGAAACCAATCATCGTGACTGACCAAAATAAAGCAGCGATAGGAGATTTATATTCATTTGTTTTTTTCATTTTATTAAGCCTTTCTATAAGGGGTGACAAATCATTACAGCGCATTAAACAATCGTTAATTTCTTTTCATAAGTATCCGTAGTATTTTCAAGTTCAAGTAAAGAATAAGCAAGATGATCGGATAAAGAAGCGCTGAATACCATAATTTCCATTCCTTATAATAAAAAGCACCTGCTTGAATTGATGCCCATTCATATCCTACTAAAATTAGCGAATGGCCAAGTATATACATCAATTGCCCCCATCTTTTTTGGGGGAAAAAGTTCAAGAAAATAGCATTGTAGGTTGGAAAGACACCAAAGTGGATAATCAATGTTTTATATTCCCAATCACCTTCTGAAAAATAACCATAAAAGTGGTGTTTGTAGGACAGATATAAATCAGCAGTTAATACAAAGGTTAATGCAAACCACGAAGTTGCGTACATCTCCATAATCGTCATACGCTTAGGCATAAAGTAAATAACCATACTGAAAGTGATGATTGAAATGATTATAAAAAACATAAATCAACACATCCTATTTTTATGTATTTTTTTATCATTAACTATTCTGGTTAGGTTTATACCAAAGAGATTATGTACGAAAAATTTATTACTTGTATTATGGTTACTAGGTTTAATTCTAAGATTGTCATTTGTGTTTAGGAGTATTCTTGTAAGAGAAATTAATGAAGTTCTTAGGAGTTTGATAGATTTTTTCTTGCAGGCTTGTTGCTTTAGTTGAGGCTCTAACAAAAAAAATTTGAAAGTAAATCTATTGGATAAGAATCCATTTTGATCATCTATTTTCAAAATGGATTCTGTTTATTTGTAAAATAGCGTATTTATAAGTGAGTAGGAACAAAGCCTTGTTAATTGAACCCTTAAAGTGAAGTTAGTTATCATTATTAAGAACAGAAATACGAAGCAACCTAGTTAATTGCACCAATTCACCTAAGGGCAGGTTATTAAGTGTCTTAGAATAATGGGAGGACTAGATTACTTTCCACCATTCAGTATTCCTTCCATATCCTTGACAATATTCTGACAGGCCTCGTAGAAAAGAAGTTGATCGATCGTATAGAGACATATTCTCGCACCTTTATCTATTGCAGCTTTAACGTTTTCATTTGTCGCTTCTGGCCATGGAACTGCATTTACCGGAATTCCTGTTTTCTTAGAAACTTCTAATACCTTTTCATAAGCTTCCATAACAAAAGGATGATCCCAATCCACTTCTTCTCCTGGTTTTGCAAGCGATTGAGCAAGATCTCCCCGACCAAATGATACCGCATCTACCCCTGGTTTTAACTCTGCAAAAATCTCCTCCACATTGTCGATTGCTTCTTTGTCTTCAAGAACTGCCATAAGCATGGTTTGTTTACTATGATGCTGTAAATAATGATCCCAACCTTTTGTAGAATAACATGCCGAACGAATAGAAGAGCACGAGCCAAGGTTTCCTTCAGGTGGATAACGTACTGCGTTAACAGCTTTTCGTGCATCCTCCTTATTTTTAATATGTGGAACGGAAATTGCTTGAGCCCCGGCTTCTATTGCATGCATAATAGTTATAGGATTAAGATCCGGAACCTTGACTAAAGTGGTAATCCCAACCGCATCCGCAGCGCGAATACAATGTTCCATTGTTTCAGGGTTGATACGTGTATGTTCCATATCTAGTTTATAGAAATCAAATCCCGCATATCCAATAATCTCTATTAAAGATGGATTGCTTGTGTAAACTTCCATGCCTAAAGGAATTCTTCCTTCTTTTAAAGCTTCTAAAATACGATTTTGTCTAGGTCGAAAATTCATGATTAAATTCCTCCTAATCAAATAATTCTTCACTTAACTAACACATTGAAAAAGCTCAACTATTATATCGTTCTATCAATGTCTTTTACACAATCAAAATATTTCTCTCATATTTTCTAATTCTTCTAAACTAGTAATTCTCCTCCAAATACTATTTTTCTTTTCTTCATCTAAAATACCGTCAGTCAATGAGATGAATTTATTGAATATATCAATATCCTTTGATGGATTCTCCGAACGCCCATATATCTTTTGACATTTTCCAGTTATAACTTCACCATTTTTTAACTTTATAGTTACCTTTGCTAATATATTTTTAGAGTTTTTTATATTAATCTCTGGATCTACCTCTAGACTTACAAGTTTTTCAAGCATTCTTACTTGAGGGTTTTCTAAAGATTCCTTACAAATGCTTTCTACATTTGCATTTCCTGTTACCAAATAGGTTGCTACAGCAAAAGGTAGAGAAAATTTTGCAGAAAGTTTTTTATTCTCTGCTAGATTCATTAGTCGTAAAGCCCGGATATTATTGACTCTGATTTTGATGCTCATTATATCATTAGGATTAAGTAATACGTCAGATTTGTAAGGTGGATATTCCCCATGTTGTAATGTGAAATTCAAGGCATCCGCAATTGCTTCTAAACTTGGGTGAATAACACCGCATGTTGCGTGAAATTTAAAATGATTATTCATGATTCCGAAATCAACACCCAATTTTTCTGTCAAGACCTGTGGGTCAAAGCTCTCCCCTAAAATCTTACCGAATGTATCACTTAATGCATTGTCATAGCCTGTAAAACCACTTTCGATTAAATCTTTAATAATAAATACAATTGGTGCAGATAAGGATGGAAAAACACTAGCAATTGTAGAGCCTGCTAGACATGGCTCATAAGACGTCCCAAGCGGTAATGCCGCTGCACAATTTATTCCCTGGCGAAACTGCTCAGCATTCCAACCAAGTAACTTTCCTACCGCTACTACAGCACCTACATGACCAGTATTCCCATGGGGATATACTGACTCTTGTAACACAGTAGCTTTTTGTACTCTAAAATGAACCTCGTATCCAAGTATAAAAGCTTCAAGGAACTCAGATCCCGATTTACCTAGAAGTTGTGACATCGCTAAAGTAGGCGGTAATACATGTAAAGCTGGATGTCCACTTGGTGGTGCACCTTCGTCCAACTCTACAAAACATATTGCAGTTGCATTAGCTAATCCTGCCATTGAGATGTCGCTAGTTTTAGGAAATCCTTTCCTTATAATAGATATTTCTCCACCTTGAGGTAGTCGCTCATATAGTTTTTGCATTTCAGGTTCTATTGACCCGTTAATTGCGACCCCCAACGTATCAGCTATTGTTAATTTTGCTCTTTCTACTACCTCAACAGGGATATCAGCAAGGGTAGTTTTAGCTAAAAAGTTTGATAATACCTTTGTTTTATTGATAATTACATTATCATCAAGTTCTACACTCAAATTGTCTCTCTCCTAACAAAATACGAGTCATTTAATAATTACCACTACTATTAGAGGAATGTTTAAGGTAATGTCGAACCACAATTAGTGTCCTATACATATAGGTATTTTTAACTGTTATTTTAAATTTTGCAGGATTCCTAGTTTGCTTTTTTTAGCAAATAACAACCATCCTAAAACAAGGGCACCAATTCCTAATCCAAACATTAGAATCAGTGAAATTTGCATACCTTCTAAAATCAATATAGGCAGAAGGGCCGGGAAAAACTTTAGCCATGCTGTGAGTCCAGAAGCAACCCCCAACGCCTCACCTGCACCACTTTTTGAATCAGGATCTACAGTTCTAACCAGCATAAGAGCAACCCCTGCATGTCCAGTTCCAGCTCCAAATAACGCCATTGCCTTTTCAAACCATTCTGTAGAACAGAACTTTTTGCAGAAATATAATGATATAAATATCGTCATAGTTACCATTATTAAAGAATAAATCATAATCGGAACAAAGAATTTTGTCGCAAGCTCTATACTTATTGTCGCAATAGCTGTTAAGATAACAAGCTCTAATAACAATCCATTTATGCTATTAATTGTTTTCTTATCAACATAACGATCTAATTTAAAGAAGATCATAATTGGCCATAATATTAGGGCCCCCACCATTCCATAAGTTAACTCCGGTAAAACACTAAGAAATGGAAGAATTAATGTTAGAGACTGTATCAATACTTTTCCTAAAAACATCGCTACAAATATTAGGCCAAATTGCAGTGCAAGACTATTAATACTCATAGAGGTTACCTTCTCAGTTCCTATGCTCTTCTGCTGATCTTTTGGTAAGCTTCCACCGTAAAACCAATTAGGTCTTGTCTTAGCATCTTGAATATATTGAGCCCAGCCTTTTCGAATACCATAGTTTACAATTATCATTCCTATTACTACGCCAGAAATCAAACCTATTGTCGATAAGATCATCCCTATCCCCAGGTTACCTTCAATTCCTAGGTCTCCAAAGACCGCTCCGGCAGCACCTGCTGTACCATGTCCACCAAAGAAAGAGAATACACCCATGACGCCCCAGCCTTCAGGTAGCATTGGCCAGAATATAATTAAAGCAACCCCTAGCAATATTCCCACTGCGGCTTGTAAACCATAGATTCCAAGTGAAATTAACGTGTAATCCAAATAGGATTTAGCTTTTTCAAAGTTCATGCTAATTCCTAATATGAGGGCAGTCATGATTATATTAATTAGTACACCTGAAAACTGTGAGAAGGAACTAGGAATTTCAACCCAACCAAGTAATTGCTGTCCGCTAATTAATGCTATGACTCCTCCAATAACTGAAGCTGGAATAAATATCTTTTGTAGTGGTTTTATTACCTCTCTAAGAATAAAACCAATAATTAAGAAAACACCAAGTATAACAACATCACCTTGTAAACTTAATAATGTCATTTCCATCTGCATCTCTCCCCATTTTTGAGCTATTTAATACACCCCTTGAACTAGGCTAAGACTTCACATGTTATAAGCACAGCACTAACCTATAACAATTACCTATCTCAAATTATTTTTTAAAAATTCTCATAAATAACCCTTAAAAAATCTTTTTGTATCCTCTGTTAGAAAGCGCTTTCACTTGTGTTGTACAAAACATAGTCTAAATATATAATTATTCAGCACTATTATAAGGCTCACGCTGCACTCCATACTTCTTTTCTTGACAACGTATTAACTTCTCATCCGTTATGACATTTAGTTCTTCAAAAGACATGAGTCCGTCATAATGTTCTGCAGTACCGTTTTCCTTTAAATGATTTAATGCTTGTTCTACTCCTCTTGCCGCAGCGAACATAGTAGTTAATGGAACGCTAAGTCGAGCCACTCCTAGTTCCTCAAATTCTTTTACCGTCAAATCCGGAGTTAACCCACCTTCACGCATATTGATACTGATGGGTGCATTTATTTTTTTTACTAATGTTTTTATAATTTCTACTGAAGGAGGACTAGAAATATAAATCATGTCCGCACCAGCTTCTGCATACGCATTACCACGTCTAATAGCATCCTCTAATCCAGTAACTCCTACTGCATCTGTTCTCGCATTAATGACGAAATCGGGATGTGTCTTATGATCAACTGCAGCTCTAATTTTTCCAACCATTTCTTCCATGGAAATAAGGGCTTTTCCTTCCAGATTGCCGCAAATTTTAGGAAAGACTTGATCTTCAAGATTCGCTCCAGCTGCTCCAGCTAAACCTAGCTGTCGAATTGTCCAAGCAGTGTTAACCGCATTTCCATAGCCAGTGTCAGCATCTGTCATAACGGGGATTTCTACAGCATTAGCAATATTTTTCGTAATCGTAAAAACATCTGTCAAATTGGTAAAACTTGCGTCTGTCATTCCTAAATAAGAAGCACTTAAACCATATCCTGAGATTTGAATAGCATCAAAGCCTGCTCTTTCTATTAATCTCGCTGAAAGTGCATCATAGGCTCCCGGCATCACCAATATCTTTTTATTATGAATGAATTCTTTCAACCTTGTTGCAGGGTGCATCATTTTTCTCCTTCCTCCTGTGCAGTTATAGAATAAAATTTTGTATACATTAGTATTATCTAATTTGTAAATCACCCCAATTTTCTGACTTGTTTGTATACTAACACTTCTGTACAATTGAAACTATGGTACAGTTATGCTCAAAAGTAAAACGGATTTTTGAATTTTTTTGTACATTTTGCACATTGGAGGAAAACTCATGATTACTGTTGAGGAATCTTTATCTCTATCAGAATTAAGTAGTGTAACAGTACGTTCAGGTCAAGGCGGGCTGTCTCGGAGAGTAAGTTGGACACATGTGATGGGGGGTAATAAGATTGCGCATTTTTTAGAGGGTGGAGAACTTCTTTTAACAAGTGGAAAAGGATGGCCAAACAATCCTGTTCTTGAAGAAGATTTACTTCAATCGCTCTTGAACCATCAGGTCTCTGGTATAATTTTTGCGACAGGACATTATCTTATGGATTGTCCTCCTGCTGCTATTGATTTTGGAGACAATCATAGTATTCCAATTTTAGAAATGCCCTTTGATGTACCATTTGTGAAAGTAACAAAAGCTATTAATCAACTTATTATGAACAAACAATTCAGAAAAAATGAGTTAATGAACTCCATATCTCCAGACCTCACAGAGGATTTAAAATCTTCCGGTAACTATAAAGAGACTTGTAGAATCTTAGCGTCCTATTTTAATAGCCCTGTAATCTTGACAACATCTGATCAAAAAATATTAACTCAAGCCATTCCGGATGATAATCATTCCAAGTTCAATCCTCTACTTCTAATTAAAAATTGGTCCGATAAATTGGACCATTCTATTTCACAAGATAATTCATCCAAACAGGCAACGCAGATTATCTATTTTACAAATCCTGAATTTCAAAGTGGAGTTGCTGTTCTTTTATATATAGGAACCGATGTATGGGGCATTCTTTGGCTACCCAACTTTGAAAAAGATGGTGAGCAAGCAAAGGAATTTAAAATCCTTGAATATACGAGCTCGGTTCTGACAGATTTGTACTTGAAACAAAAGGAAATAGCAGCAAAACTAAAACTAACCCAATTCGAAGTACTTGAACTGCTGTTTGAAAAGTCTGAGATTGCTTCAAGTATAGTGGAAGGAAAGTTAAACAATCTCGGACTTAAAAGGAGCAAACAGTGGATAACTGGAATTGTAATCACTGATTTAAATAGGCAATCGTCCGATGCACAAAAATTAAGCTCTATACGTGAAAAATGTCAAAGTTGGCTTAATGATTCAGAAGGAATAGACGGTTTTTGCCAGATTTATCAACAACAATTGGTCCTCATAATCTCTTCTGATTTAGATATTCTACAACTGAAAGATAATCTAAAAAAAATGCACATGTATTTAAAACAAACGACATCCCTAACATTGCTATTTGGTGGGATTAAAACGGAATGCCACTCTTTGAATCAGAGTTATGATGATGCAAAGTCACTATCATCAATAGTTAGGACTCTGTATTCTGAGGGAGGAGCATATTTTTCAGATGAATTACGACGAGAAATACTTCTTTATCAAGGGATCACACCAGAACAGGCTAATGAACTTCGCAGAGCCATTCTACCAAATGAATTTTTTTCACAACGTGGAGAAATACTTTATGACACACTTAAAAGCCTCGTAATAAATGACTTTAATAGAGAAAAAACTGCTGAAGCTCTACACATTCATCGAAATACTTTACGTTACCGAATTGAAAAAATTGAAGAACTTTTACAATGCCGTTTAACTTCGTCGAGATGTCAATTTTGGGTTCAGGTAGCTCTTGACCTAGGAGCACTCACAAGCTAGGTGGTTAATAATCGGAATGTAAGCACGAATTATTAAAATAAGCTTACCTTTCCGGTACGTATGACAAATACCCATATATCGCGATCTATTTAATCGATATATGGGCATTTTATTTATTTGCTACATGCTTTTTGGATTGGTTTTAACCAGAGCAAACCAGATTGTACTATTCTCATCTGTTTCAGATTATTTTCTTATTGAATAAAAGCTCTGTTTTCTCCTATAAAAAAAGCAGTATTGAATCTACTAAGAATATTTCTTTCTACTCTCATGAGTAGCTAAATCTGCGTATCGTGTTGTAATTGGTTGACGGCTATTTTTTTCTACAAAGTGGAGTGTGATTTTTATGGAAGTCTCTAAATCTATCCAGTTACCACATGATATAAAAATTGGCCTTACATCTTTTCTCGTTCTTAATGCTGCTCCATATATTTCTCCATCAACTTTAATATATGTAAAACTTCCCACTTCGTTATTAGGCATGTCAAAATCTGTTTCTTTTATTTTCAAATAACTTTTGGCAACGCCGATTGTAGGTTTATTCAAATAAAAGGAAGCATGTGTGGCAATCCCCATTTTCCTGTAATGCAGATACCCATTTCCATCAAACATATAAAGATTCGGTTTACTTTGCAATTTTTTTACTGCTTCCTTAACTAACGGAAGTTCCCGAAAAGCTAAATATCCTGGAATATACGGCACATCTATTTGTCCATAGTATTCTACTTCTTCTACGATCTGTTTGGAAATATAATCGATTACTACAATACAACAAACCCCAAAATCAGTTTGCCCTTCCGACCAATATGCAATATCAACGCCAGCTACCAAATGGATATCTGCTAATTGAAAATTGTTTTTTAATGAAATCTCCGGTATCCATTTTTCTTGTTCTACTTTAAATAGCTCTTCGTTTTTCAAACATTATTCACCTCTACATAATTCCAATCTTCTCCCCTATCACAATCTCCATATGGATTGATTCCATGATACGGGCCAACATACATAACTTCCCCATTCCGTATGATCCATTCCATCCCATGTTCCACTTCCCATGTACAATTTAATTCTAAATCAATAACAGCTTCAGTTTTATTTTTAGGATTCGGAATACATATTGTGTTTGGTGTAATATGTGCTAAAACATCTGTCGGCTTAGAAAATTTGATCATCTCTTCCCCAATATCATCTAGAAATTCATTACAGTATCTAATAGATGCTTCACACAGAGAAACTATCAGTTCTTCGCTTAAATTGTTTAAATAAGTTATACATAGTTCTGCATATTCGATATCAGAATCTTGATCTATATATAGCTTAATAGTTTGGTCAAATAATTCTAAATAGGCTTCTCCTTCTAATTCGGAATGTTCATTGGTTGCAAGGTTTTTAATCATTCCACTCACTCCACCCTTCAAATTAAAGTTTATCTTATTCTACCATTGTCTTTATCTACTAGTTGATACATAAAATAAGAATCTGCTTGCGAAAATTTTCACAAAGTTGCGAAATATAAAAACGCCGTGATAAAATAAAATGAAATTAATTCCAGAATTAAGTAGGAGAAAATACCCTTTTAAAGTAAAAAGTCCTTTAACACGTATATTTCTTACCCAAAATGTAGTTGTTTTATAAATTTCATAGTTGAGGAGCATTAAAGATGATAACGGAGAACAGAGAGCAAACTATATTTGATCACGTTGGGAATAAAATAATGACAGATAGAGAGATTAATATAATCACGAGACTAGAAGAACCATTGATCTTGATGTTAGGAAATGTGTTAAGTGACGAAGAGTGCGATGAACTAATCAGATTGTCCCGGGACAAAATGAAGCGTTCAAAAATTGGAGCAACACGCGAAGTAAATGAACTGAGAACAAGCAGCAGTATGTTTATTGAAGAAAGTGAAAACGAAATAGTTGCGAGAGTTGAAAAAAGAATCTCTACTATTATGAATATACCCATTGAACACGGAGAAGGCCTTCAGATCCTTCGATATACGCCTGGTCAAGAGTATAAAGCTCACTACGATTTCTTTTCATCCACTAGTAAAATAGCAAACAATAATAGAATTAGTACGCTCGTTATGTACTTGAATGATGTAGAAGAAGGCGGAGAAACCACTTTCCCTAAACTAAATTTTTCCGTATCCCCTAAAAAAGGGATGGCAGTTTATTTCGAGTATTTCTATAACGATCAAACTTTAAATGAGTTGACTTTACATGCAGGAACACCAGTTATTACTGGGGAGAAGTGGGTTGCAACACAGTGGATGAGGAAGCAGAGAATACGGTGAGAAGAGTCTTTTGATTATAAATGTAGGTAGTTATCGTATGTGCGAATAATCCAGAGTCAATAAATGCCTACAACTGTAGAAGAGATTGCATCTGAGTACAATAAATAAGACCAATCGATGTTAACGCATCAATTGGTCTTATTTATTGTAAGTTCTCTTAATGCACAAAAAATGAGCTGGAAATGGATTTCCAAGCTCATTGAATTATGTTTAGTTTTTTTATTATTGTTTGGAGATACTAGACTCAAAATCTATAAATATAAAGAAATTCAGCGATTGAATACATTATGGATATAAGGGGTAGTCCAACAAAAATGAAAAACCATAATAAATCTCTACGTGCTTCTTTTTTCATTTTCACATCAATCTCCAACTATTATCACTCCTTTTCTAAGTTCATTAAAATTTTCACTTCTAAGTTAACAAAAATTTTATTACAATTCAATTATATAAATGTTAAATTTATTATCATTCTTGAAGGAAAGAACCTTAAGTGAGATATTTTTCAACCAAAGTCTTTACTTGAAAAACTTGGAATGATTCAAACCAAGTAACTAAAAATAGGTACATTGAAAAAGAAACAAGTGAAATATTCCCCCTCCCCTTTTCCTTATTTCTGTTATGACCAACAACTGTTCTTTATTCTTAATCACAATTCCCTTTAATCAATCCAGCTCATTTCCACCTCTATATCTATCTTCAAATAAAAAAGACATAGAGAGCTTTTAGTCTTCCTATGTCTTCATTCTTATTATTTATCTGTTTGTTCTTGCTTTTTTTTCAAATACTCGGCACGTATTTTTTCAAGTTGCTGCTTTTTATCAAATTTGGCAGGCTTGTGTTTTTCATGATACTTTGCCACAGCCATCTTGCTCTTAGTATCCAATTGATATTTCCCCACTTTGTTCACCTACTTTTCTTGTCTTTAAAGAGAATCTATTCAACAAATATAATATACCTTATTTTACTGAAGTAAACCTTTTTACTTTATCAGTATACTCCCTAACCTGTTTTTTACCGGCGTCAGAAACAATTGGGAAGATTCCTACTTTTATATTTGTTTGAATAAATGTAAATGTTTCTATCACAGGGTCAGAATTTAAATTGAAACTATTCGCCTCATCACAACGTAAATTTAAAGAATAAACGTATTCCAATAGAATAAGAGGTGATTGGATGAGGCACGTATCCGCGTACAGCATGTTTTTGGGCATTTTAATCGTCGCTTTCAGTGGCAATTGGATTATTGACAACTACGATTCGGTATCTATTTATCCGAAAGCTTCCTATATTTTATTTGGGATTGGATTGGCAATTGTCATTGTGACTTTTATAATGAATCGATTTTCCACGTACCATGAGGATACATATGTATATCGAAAGGATAATCGGGATGCTTTAAATATGAGGCTTCAGGATAAGCGCCCATTCAGCAAATGGCTTATTGCCATTATCATGATCCCCCTGCTCTTCGCGCTATTTTGTAGCTGGTCATTGTTTTTTCAGCTCTTTTCGCTGTATTTACTTTGTGGATTTGTTCTGGCAGGGTTTGTGTATATTTTAAGAGGTGATCGAGTAGAAGTAGAAGAGAATTGGGATTATAAAGGAAAAACGAAAATAATGCTGGAGCTGATCGATTACCGCAAGCATCCGTTCAACATTTCGCTTTTCCTCTATATTCTAGTCATTGTAAGCTTTGTATTAAGCAAGCAATTGGACATTCCGTTCTATATGGAGACTAGTGGCAACCCGCGCTATGTTACTTCCTTGCCAACCAGTTCGGTTTTCATGTCCTGCCTTATGGTGGTCAGTGCGTTTATATATATAATCAGTCAAGGGGATTTCTTTGGTTTTCGAAAAGCCGAGCTTAGCTATTATAAAGTAATGTTCATCCATTTTGTTGAAATCTACTGTTGTGGTCCCGTGTTACTGATATGGTTATTCACCGTGATAAATGCTCTATATGTGCACTTTTAGTATTGAGTCCCTATTAGGAGCATTTGTTAAGAGATTAGTAACTAGTTTTCTAGACTTTTTCGGATTTTATAGGTTAGTCAACAAGTATGATAATATATATAAAAAAGAACACAGAATGCTAAATCATTACATTCTGCGTTCCCTATTTTAATGCTCTTTTCGTAAAGTTTGCTGTGTTAGGGTACAAACAATGGACCGCTCCATCCAATTTATATTCAATACTATTTATAGCAACAAACTCTTAGAAAACAGACTATTTTAAAAATTGTTCTTCTAAATAGTTCAATTGGTAATCTAAAGTTAAAGAATCGTTAAACAAAAAGGTATTTCCATCCACTTCAATTACATGATTGTTCTTCACAGCTGGTATTTCTTTATATAGATCCGTATTTTGATAGGAATTATCTTGGCCGTTGTATTTACTAACAATCAAGTAGTCCCCAACATAGTCAGGTAATACTTCAGAAGAAATCATATAGTATCCTTCTTTACTTGTCATTTCCTTTACTTTTTCAGGCATTTTCAGACCCATTGCTTGATAAAGAACTTCTGTGCCTCTTCCCCAACTATCGCCAAGAATACCTATATCTTTATCGTAACTTTCCATTACAGTCACCGTTGCATTTTCACCAATTTTTTCTTTAATTTTATTTCCTACAGTAGTTGCACGTTTTTTGAAGTCATCAATCCAGTCTTGAGCTTCTTTTTCTTTGTTTACCACTTTGCCAATTTCTAAATGCTGTGTTAAATAATCTACTTTATTATACGTATAGATAACTGTTGGAGCAATTTTTTTCAACTTATCTAGGTTATTACTATCACTCGCTCCAATAATTAAATCTGGTTGTAATTCAATAATTTTCTCTAATGCCTCATCTGAAACAACTGTAACATCTTTTAATTGATCTTTAAATAAAGGACTTTCCATAGACCATTCGTCTACTCCTACGATATTGATGCCAAGTGATATTAAGTCACCTGCATTACCAGTCAAAACTACAACTCTTTCCGGATGAGCAGGAACTTCAATAGGACCATTTTCAGACTGGTATGTAATTGTTTCACTTTCACCCTCTTTATTTGCATCCTCTGCTGCCTGATTCTCTGTACTATCGCTACAAGCACTGATGATAAGAACACACATTAAAATGAATGGTATGATTAGTTTTTTCAATTTAAGATTCTCCTTTATTTTTGTTATCATCTCTATAGTTTTCAAATGATAATGATAATCATTTCTATTTAGATATTAGTCTCCTTTTAATTTCTTGTCAATAGCTATTTAAGCTACACTTTCATTTTATCGGTCGTTCGCTTACAACATCTGGGATAGAGAATATTTTAGAGAAATATCAACCGTTCAAAACGTTTGAAGAGGATAAATAGCTTATTTGGCCTGAATGAGGATACAAATGGACCATACATGGGCACCAAGAAGAAATACTGTTAGTAAATTCACTTTTAGGAGTGGCTAATATATTAAATCTCATTAACAAAAAACTCAAAAATGTAGACTAGGAGGGCTTGCCATATGCGGACACAACGAAAAGCAGATGATTGTGCCGCATGAATTCTTTTGGCCATTAAGAGGTCGCCTAACCCCTGATAATCGTTAGGAATGACATGATATTATTCATGTCGAAACGGGACCGCACTGTGTAATAAAAAGACCTGATACGTAGCACTTTTTTAATGCTTTCTAAATTTGCAAGTGTGATACTATGATAAAGATAACCCTTCAACAAACGGGACATTTAGCTGAAGGTAAACAGATTGAGGGATTTAACATAAAAGGGAAAATTAGGGGGATGAATGAAATTGAAAGAGTTTAACATATCTGTAGATGGATATACTTTTCACGGAAGTGAATTTGGTGATAATAGCCTTCCTTCACTTGTTTGTCTTCATGGAATGACTGGTGATTTAAATAGTTTTTCGGGTCTTATTGAATACCTAATAAATGATTTTCATCTTATTCTTATAGATAACCCAGGACATGGCGAAACCGAATCACTAAAACTGGAGGAGGATTATCTATTTTCCTCCTTAGCAAAGCGTATTTATCAAGTAATACAAAATATTACTAACAAACCTTTTTACATGTTGGGACATTCATGGGGGGCAGACATTTGCCTAAACTTAACAAAAATGTTTCCGAATAAGGTAAGTGGCGTTATTTTATTAGACGGAGGATTTGCATTTCCTGAACATGTTGATGGACTGACAGAGGAAAAAGCCTTGATAGATTGGAAGAAATACGTTGAATCAAGTATATATGGTTCTTGGGACGAAGTGGTCAAAGAATACCAAAGTTACACAACAAAGCAATGGGATACAAATCTTAATTCACTAATAGCATCTTCCTTCAAAAAAGTGGAAGATAACTATATATTTAAGGCTGATGTTTTCAGTATTTCAGCAATTATTAAGGCATTCTATAAAGAGCCTTGTTCGACCACTTTTGATAGTATTCAGTGCCCTGTTTTATTACTTCATGCATCAGTTCTACCGACAGATTCAGCCCGAAAAAAGGGAATACAGGAAATTAACAAAGGTATTAAAGTATTAAAGGTAATTGGTATAGAAAACGCTAAACACCACCTTCATTGGGACTGTCCTGATAGAGTTGCTAATGAAATTCTGTTGTGGAAACAAGAAAACGATCATTTAGTTTATTAATAACATTTTCTTCTTCAACATATGGGAAAGACTGTAGAAGAAGATAGTTAAAATAGCTTTGTTAAATTGTTTTTAACAAGGCTATTTATCTCGTTAATTATCTATTTAAACTGATCAAATTATACAATTATCCACCGCTCTTGGTTTTCTGCAACGTATATTTCTGCCATGAAGCTGAAGTTTCCCTATGATATTGCATATTTTCTCCTATCGATTTAAATAGATTTTTTATTTCTTCTCCTTTGTTTGAAGTAAACATGGATGTTAGTATACAGCAAAAGGTATTAGTAAAATAAAAAAGACCGAATGATGTTTGAGCATCAAACGGTCAAATATAAGATATTACTTACCTAATGAGGACAAGTAAACTCGCTGTGCCGCACTTACTCCAGTTCCAAGTTCAAATGGATAAGAAAAATCTTGCAAGCCTGCTTCGATAAGAGAAACTGCTTGAAGTATGTCGCTAGGGAAGCAATATCCCATATGTCCGAATCTGAACACCTTCCCTTGAAGTGGACCAAGACCACCAGCAAAATCAATGTGATACTTATTCTTTAAGTGGCTTAAAAAGTCTGCAAGATCCAATCCTTCTGGGGTCCGTATCGTCGTAATTGTTGGTGATGCATACTCAGCACTTGTTAACAATTCAATAGATAGAGCCTTCATAGCTTCGCGAACCATATTTTTCATGACCTCATGTCGTTCAACTGTTTTCGAAAATCCGCCTTCCTCTTCTATTAAATCACATACAGCGGAAAGTCCCATAATGAGCGAAACCGCTGGAGTATTAGGGGTCATTCCTTTTTCTGCCCATTCACGGTAGCTTAATAAATTTAAATAATAGGCATTCGTTTGATTAGCTTCTATCACTTTCCATGCCCGTTCACTTACCGCTACAAAGGAAAGTCCCGGAGGAAGCATCATCGCTTTTTGAGAACCTGTTACCAAAATATCAATACCCCATTTGTCCATTTCAGCAGGAGCACCACCAATACAGCTCACCCCATCCACTATAAAAAGACCATCCGAATGATCGCGCACTGCTTCTGCTAATTGCTCAATAGGATTTAAGATGCCTGTAGAAGTTTCGTTATAAGTAGCAAATACGGCCTTCACATTGGATAATGGCTTCAAAAAGTCAATCAGATCCTCCTTGGTGCAGGCTTCCCCCCACTCTTTTTCAAGTTTATGTACTTGCAAGCCATGCTTTTCACATATCGAAACGAAATAATCTCCAAACGCGCCTACTGTGATGATGACTACTTCATCTCCTGGCGAAACAGTGTTTACCACAGCTGCTTCTAATGCTGCCGTACCACCTGAAGGAATAAGTAAAATATCTTGCTTTGTCCCAAAGATAGGTTTCACACGTGCAGTAGTTTCTCGATAGAGTTTGACAAATTCTTCCGTACGATGACTAATCATATCCTGAGCCATTGCCAATTCCACTTTTTTAGGGATTGGAGTAGGTCCCGGATGTCTAAGAATATTTCGATACATAGTTTTAATCTCCTTTATATTTGATTTTTGGCTGTGCCAACAAAAATCCACTATTAATAAAACATATACTTTTTTCATCTCCATTACAAATTAAATGACAATTGGTATATCATAGTAGAAGGAATTGCAATTAGCCCAATCATTGATTTGTCCTTAAAAGATGATATGAATGTAAACAAATCAAGATATTATGCTTTGAAGCTTGATATAACCAACATAAAAACGTATACTTATATTAACATTTGAGTACAATAAAAAAGACCATTTGATGTTTGCGCATCAAATGATCCAATATAATAGTAGGTTCCCTTCAAGGGAATTGGCTATTGAGGTAAGTAACCCATCTGAGCCGTCAACTCAAGGATGGGTTATTTTTTGGGATGAGAAAGTCATGTTCATCCATTTTGTTGAAATCTACTGTTGTGGTACCGTCTTATTGATATGAGTGTTCACCGTGATAAATGCTCTATATGTGCACTTTTGGTCTCTGTGACAAAAACAAACACGAAAGTTTCAATTTTTACGTTTGTTTGAATTACTATGAATGTTTCTATTACAGGGACAGAATATAACTTGAGCTAACAAAATACAGCGTTTGTTTCTATACTGATAAGGGATTAGTTCCAGTTTACAGCGTGATAAAAGAGATATCTCAGTGGAAGACATTAAAAATATAAAGAGTTTAAAAGAGATTGGGACAGAAGTAGAAATCTCCTTATATGAGACAAGAAACTATATCAAAAAATGGATGCTTCATGTATGGATTTTAAATGAAAGTGCGACTATTTGGAACAGTATTTTCTGCATCGATGGGGAAGCGGCAAATGTAGCGAACAAGTCGCGCGCAATGTTCCTGCAAGTTATTATATAGGACTCTCCATCTTTCCCGCCGATTGTGGAAATCAGATGAAGATTCCAATCCGCTAAATAGAGGAAAAAATTCGCTTATTTCGTCATTAACAGGAAAAAAGACTTAAATAGACGGAAATATTCCGCCTATTGAGTCAAAAAACGTGAAAATGGCGGTTTTTGCCTTGCTTAATCGGAAAAAATGCCCTTATTTTCCTTGTAAGGAGCTCCACTCCGTATATAGACGGAAATTCTCCGCTTATTTTACTTTCGTTAGATGGTTTTGGTGACGAAAGCGTTAGTGTCAGTCTACATGAGGGAGAGGGAGCAGTGCCAAAGGATGCTTGTCTTTCACGACGGAAATGCAATAAAAGATATCAAATTTCTATGCGAGAAATTTGATATCTTTTATTTTGTCCCAGCCTCTTTTAATTTAGATATTAAATCGGTTGTCTAGTAGGTCGAATGATCATCTCACTTACAGAGACATTATTTGGTGTCCCTACAACATAAGCAACAGCATCTTCAATATCTTCAGGCTTCATGCTTAGTTCAGGGTTACTTGAGTTATTTTTAATCCATTCCCGATTTTCTTTGTGATTAATGGATGTATATAATTCTGTATCAACGGACCCTGGGGAAATAACGATAGATCTTAGAATGTTAACGTCTAAAAAGGTTGACCTTCCTGCTATATTAAAACGGGTTTGTATTAATTAGACTTGCAGTTTTTACATGAATACGTTGATCCAATTTTAATTGGGAGACGATAAATTGAGATATGTCTTCCGGATGCATGTATTGTTCAGCCTTATCATCATCAACTAACTGTAAGTCAGCTATAAAATCAGTTACCACAGTGCTTGGTGTTAACGCTGTAACTCGGATATGGTTGTGGCGTACTTCTTGTGCCAATGATTCAGTAAGACCGATAATACCAAATTTTGATGCGCTATAAGCACTTAATGTCGATTCACCAGATAATCCACTTGTAGAGGAAATATTAATCACATCTCCCCCATTTTTTTCAATCATTTGTGGAAGAACAGTACGTGTAACATAGTATGTTCCCATTAAATTAACATCAATAACCTTCTTCCATTGTTCAGGTTCGATATCTAACAATTTACCGAAAATGCCAATTCCAGCATTATTAATTAAAATATCAGCTGCACCAACTTCAGTTGTCATCTTTTCAATTGCCTGTTCTACTTGCTCTAAAGAGGAAATATCTGCTTTACCATAAGCGACTTTCACACCTATAGTGCCGATTTCGCTTGCTACTTTCTTTAATAATTCCTCATTCTTATCCAGCATTCCTACATTTACGCCTGCCTTCGCTAAATCCATTGCAATGGCTTTTCCAATCCCTCGTCCAGCCCCCGTGACAAAAGCTACTTTTCCTTCTAATGATTGAACCATTCCACTGTCTCCTTCGCTAGCTAATTGTTTTAGGATTATACATATAACTTCTTAGTGCGATAAATATTAAACTCAATATTAAGAAAAGGAAGCCACCAAATACAAGGTACTGTGTACCGACTCCTGCTATGATCAACCCACTTACAGATGTACCCATTGTTACTCCTAAATTACCGGATGCCAAAAACAAACCATTTGAAAATTCAGGGGCTTCTGGAGCCGCAGAAGTAATCCAATATTGACAAATATTATTTCCTATAGCAACTACTATTCCAAAAGCTAAAATAATGAAAGCCATAGGTCCAGTGAACTGCCCCATTAAGAATAAGAAGATATAAACGATTCCTAATGCGAAAGGATAAGATATGACAGATTTTAATGCATTTTTTGTAAGCAACTTGCCAGCCACTATATTTCCAATAATACTTGCACCACCGAATATGAGTAACATTAAACTAATAGTGTTTCCTGATATATTGATGACGGTTTCCAGATACTCAGCAAGGTAGCTATTAACCCCATATATTGCTGCATGTATAAAAAGAACAGCAACAATAGATAGCCAGATAATCGATTTTTTTAATACCCTTAATTGAGATCCATAAGAAATTCTTTCCTTAACTGGCATAGTTGGTACAAATAGTAATGTAGCTAAAAATGCTATAACATTGACGATAGTGAAGAAAACAAAAGCCATTTCAATCGAAGTTGTATTAGCGATAAAACTGGTGATTGGTACACCGAGTACCATCCCAGCAGATACACCCATCATTACTTTAGAAACAGATTTCGGGGCTTCTTCCTTATTAACAGAGGTAGCAGCTACTGTTAAAGCGATTGAGATATATACTGGATGTAAAAAAGCTGGAATCACACGAGCAATTAAAACAACAGTAAAGTTTGATGCAAATATGGACACAATGTTACCCATTACGAAAACGCCAAGTACAAGTAACATTACCTTCTTACGATTTATACCTGAAAACAATAAGGGCATAGTTGGGCCGGCTATTGCAACTGCAAGGGCAAAGAGGCTCACTAACAACCCTGCTTTAGGTATACTAACCTGAAAATGATCAGCAAGTGAAGGTAATATTCCAACGATCCCCATTTCGGTATTTAAAATGCCGAAAACACCTATGGTCAATATTAATATCATCAGATTATTTCTTTTAGTCATGAATCTTCCAATCATTGAATAACTTTGCTGAATCTGCCGAGTTGTGATCAATATATTGGCTATGCCCTTGATCAAGTAGAGTAATGGTAGCCATCTCCTCATCAGTTAAGCTAAAATCCCAAATATTGAAGTTTTCTTCGATACGTTCTTTGTTAGTCGATTTTGGAATAACGGCAACACCACGTTGTGTATTCCAACGGAGCATTACTTGAGGAACTGTTTTATAATAATTTTCGGCAATCATTTTTAATTGTTCATTATTTAGAATCTCATCTGATGCTTTCGCTAAAGGAGCCCAAGCCTGAGGTTGAATATTAAATTGTTTCATATTTTCAATAGCATCTGTTTGTTGGAAGAACGGATGCATTTCAGCTTGAAGCACAGCGGGAATTACTTTTGCATTCATTGTTAAATCTGTTAAACGACCAGGATAGAAATTACTTAAGCCAATCGCACGAATCTTACCTTCTGCATAAGCTTCTTCCATTGCTCGCCATGAACCATAATAGTCATTAAACGGTTGGTGAATTAAATATAAATCCATATAATCTAAACCAAGTTTATCTAAAGAAGTTTGGATACCTTTTTTCGCATTTTCATAACCGGCATCTTGTACCCAAAGTTTCGATGTGATGAATAACTCTTCGCGAGGGATACCAGATTTTTTAATGGCTGCCCCAACAGCCTCTTCATTAAAGTATGCAGCAGCTGTATCTATGAGCCGATAACCTGTATGTAATGCATCGGTAACAGCTTGTTCACAGACATCTAAGTCTTCAATCGTAAACACACCAAAACCTTCTAATGGCATTTGAACTCCATTGTTTAACGTAACATATTCCACAATAATAAATCTCCCTTCTTTTTACATAAAAGTTAAATAGACAGCAAGTCCTTAAAGAGTGATTATCAGAATGACTTGTCTCTAAAAATTCTATGTCCAAATGCAAATAGAAGGAAGTTCTAAAAAGTTCACAGTGTATAAACTTTTGGTTTAACCTTAGTGAATTGGTTCAACTAACATCAGTGGGGAAAGGGGATCAACCACTGATAGGAGCTTCACTTTATCTCAAGTGAACGACTATCAGTTCTACTTTGAACTTGATTTACTGCTTGAATTAATTTACGCATTGCATCATTTGGTTTTTTATCATAAATAAGACCAAAAGAAGGCGGGTTTCCGTCCCAATCCAGGGGAATGGTAACTAATGAAGGATGAATATCTTCCCAACCATCTAAAGTTAGTAATACACTTCCTGTTTGTTCACAAGCGTTAAATACCTCTAAATCATAATGATTAGGCAGATCAATAATAATAATTTCTGAATGATGTTCTTTAATAAAAGATCTCAATTCATCATTACTCTGGCTATCACCAGCACTTACCATCATTAAACGTTCACCATGCAAGTCTTCTAAACGAATTATATTACGATTAGCTAGTGGATGGTCTGATGGAAATGCACAGCTCAGTTGAAAACTCCCCAATTTTACTATTTGACAATATTCCAGCCATTGTTTAGAATCACAGGCACCAAAAATACAATCAAACCGTGTTCCTAATGTTCGAATTGTCTCCATGATCGTTGAATGATCATCTTCGAAAGGAATGATTTGCAATTTGAATTGGGGATAAAATTCATTGATTTTATTCCAAATGGGCATAAAAGGTTTAACAGGATTTAGAAAAGAAGTCCCAATCCGAATAGTATAAGTAGACTCAGCTGCTAATTTATGGGCTTTTTGAATGGCTTTTTCGGATAACTCCATAATCTCTTTAGCATCTTTATATAATGATTCGCCCGCCGGTGTTAAAGTAATCCCTTGTGAAGTTCGCTTTAGTAAAGTCATCTTTAGCCGATCTTCTAATAGATTTATTTGTTTCATGATAGCTGTAGTGGATACGTACAATTGATTAGCAGCTTTACTAAAGCTACCGTTTTCTACAACAGCAACAAAAACCTCAATTTGATAGCTATACATATTTCTACCTCCCTATTATCCTTTAGTTAACCTCATATTAACTCTAGGTCCCTTAGAAAGGCGAATGAGAGAGCCACATATAGAGAAGACAAAGCCTCACATTACCTAGACATTATCAATCATTTCCATTCTTTTTAACTTCTTTAAATGGACGATTTCAGACAATGTTAGCGGATATTAAGCAGATTAAGTTCAGGGTTCAATGCATAGGCCACATAATCCTTCGCATTTTTTTCAAGCTGTTTATCAGCCTGTTGAACGGCGCCATACAATACATAAGGTGTTAAGTAGCGTGTACCAATCAAATTACTTGTTGCTTCAAATGGGCGTAGTAACTCCGGAACAGTGAACTTTACATTTCCGCCAGGTGAATAGCCTTCTTTATCAACACCAGTAGTAACAGCAATTAGTAGCTCTTTTCCATGTAACTTATCCCCATTACTTCCAAAAGCCCAGCCATAAGTAAGAACTTCATCCTCCCATTTCTTCAACAAAGAAGGTGAGCTGTACCAGTAGAATGGGAATTGTAAAACAATGCGATCATGTTGCTCCAATAAACTTTGCTCAGCCGCAACATTAATCTTTTCATCTGGATAAGCCTCATAGACATGGTGAACCGTGACATTTTCCTGATTCTCCATTTCAGCTGCCAATTGTTTATTTGCACGAGAAGCAGTTAAATTTGGGTGAAAAATAAGAACTAAAGTTTTCATTATCGTATTTCTCCTTAGAATATAATTTGGTTTGTTATTTGGCTTAAATAGCACTCTCATTAATTTTGTGGGATTGTCAAAACTATTTTTCCGAAATTTTCTCCCTTTTCCATTCTGAACAATGCATCAACTATTTCTTCTAGCGAATAGATTTTGTCTAAAATAGGGTGAATTTTATGTTTTTCCACAAAATTGATCATCTCTACAAAATCTTGCGGGCTGCCCATCGTTGAGCCGATTACTGACATTTCTTTTACTGTCATACTTGGCAGTAGAAGATCTGGAACAGGTCCCCTCGTTGCCCCAAAACTGACGATTCGGCTTCCAATCTTTCCAAGTGATACTAGCGTTTTGAATACTTCACCACCGATACTATCGATAGATAAATCAATGCCCCCCGTTAATTTTTCTAATTCCTCTGACCAATGATCTGATGTGTAGTTAACACCACCAGTTGCGCCTAAGCTTTTTGCTTTTTCAATCTTTTCTTCTTTGCTAGATGTCACATAAACTTTAGCACCGAGTGCAGATGCAAACTGCACGAGATAGGTTGCTACGCCTCCACCGACGCCAGGAATCAGAACGTTTTCCCCTTCCTTCACATTGCCTTTTGTCACAAGAGCACGATAAGCAGTCAAACCTGAAAGCGGAAGTGCGGCTGCTTCTTCCCACGATAAATGAGATGGCTTAGAATAGACATTTTCCGCCGGTACTTTTACATACTGAGCAAAAGTTCCATCAAATGGATTACCAAGAATGGTGAAGTCCGCTCTTTTTTTATTCTTATCGCTGCCCCAATTTACACCGGGATTAATAATCACTTGGTCACCAATGAAAATATTTTCGATTTCACTTCCAACCTCAACTACTTCTCCCGCACCGTCTGAACCGAGAATGGATGGTAACTTCATACCTGGATATCGCCCCTGTACGATCATTAAATCTCTTCGGTTAAGAGCAGTTGCTTTTAATCGCACAACAACCTCTTTTGAACCAGCTTTAGGTACTTCTACTTCTTCCAGTTTCAGTTGGCTTGGAAGGCCTGCTTCTCTTAAAATAATTGCTTTCATTTGGTTGTTTTACTTCCTTTCATCTTTAATTTATATACACTATTTTCCCGTGAAATGAATCTCCTATACTTTATATAGGACCTCCATGGATTTAATTTTCCTTTGTACCAAAATAATCATATAACCTTCGTGTAACACGAAGTCAATAGTGCTATTCTTTTGTTAAACCTTAAATGTTATTAGCAACTATAAAATGTCCAATACCCCCTTTGGTTCCCTCGATTAAATCATACAGCCTTCGGGTTACACGAAGTCAATAATGTCACATTAATTTTTCCACATTCTACAATTGGGCTTTACAATCTTGGGAACATAAAGTAATATCACTTTACTACCTTCGTGTAACACGAAGTCAATGATATCGTTTTAACTATAAAATACTGTGAAAGAGGTAGACTTACATGTACACTGTGAAAGAAGTATCCAAATTACTTGATCTTACTGAACACACCGTTCGTTTCTATACTGATAAGGGATTGGTTCCAAGTTTACAACGTGATAAGAACAATAATCGAGTTTTTAATGACGCTTCCATACACTGGCTTACTGGTGCTAAAAGATTAAAAAAAAGCGGGATGTCAGTGGAAGATATCAAAAAATATGTAGACCTGTGTTTAGAAGGCGGATCAACCATTCAGGAACGCTATGAAATGATACAGAAGCAAAAAGAGGCGGTTCTAGCTGAATTAGAAGAAGTAAAATTAATGGCAGAATTTATTACTAACAAAGAAAAACACTACCGTGACATTATAAACGAAGTGATTCCAGACGATACCAATCCAGTAAATTGGGGGAAAGATAAAGTGACAAATACATCCTGTCCTTTAGCAGAAGGTGAAATGCCAGATAAAAAATAATGCTTCTCATCTATGCAGCATAGAAGAAAAGTCGATGTTCCTTAGTGGAAATCGACTTTTTCTTTATTGTTTTGAAGAATTGTACTTAAGCTAATCCGTCCTGTTAGTCTAAGTGTATACCTTTGCTCTCTCAATCATAATACAAAATGAATTTGTATATTATCCTTATTAATGATTAGCTCGTCATACTTAAACTGGCGGGAATGTTTTCTAAAACCCTAGGGTAACATGTTTAAGTGGAGCACCAATTTTATTTCTTGTTTTCAAATTCCCTGAATGGAAAAATTGGATCTTTTAGATGAAACTCATAAGTAGATTCGTCTACCATACCTACAGTTTTGTTGCTATCATAAAGCGTTAACATAAATCTAGCCATTTCTCCTGATGTATGAAACTTAGGAAATTGTCCTTCATATTGAAACTCGTCTACATCCAAAGAACTTAGTTCAAATTCTGTTTGTGTAACAGCTGGGGCTAGAACCTTCGCCTGCATTTTTGATCCTTTACTTTTTAACTCCCCGGCAAGACCTTCTGTGAACGCACTTACATAGAACTTTGTTGCGGAATAAGTCACAAAATCAGAAATCATTATATAGCCGCCTGCTGAAGAGACATTAATAATCTGTGTCCCTTCCACATTTTCATAATCTCTCACAAACAATGAAGACAGAATGGTTACTGCTTCGATATTTACATGTAGCATGGATGCAACTTTATGTAAGTTCTGTTCTTTTACAGAAGCAAAATTACCAAAACCAGCATTGTTGATCCATGTCTCTAACTCATATTTTTTCAATGATTCATAAAATACATAGACATTTTCGGCTATTGATAAATCAACCGGCTTTACGATGACATCTATATTTTGATCTATCTTCTTTATTTCGTCTTTTAATTGTTCTAACTTTTCTTCTCTGCGGGCCGCCAGTATAAGGTTTTTTCCACGTTCTGCAAAAGCCAAAGCGGTTGCATATCCGATTCCTGAACTTGCTCCAGTAATTACTGTATATTTCATACCTTACTCCTCCATTTACCATGTTTTTATATCATTAAATATGCCCTCTGTAATACTAAGTCCTGACCTAGTCCTGGTAGCAATACATTTACTCGATTTTTTTAATTACCATTTCGAAATCACCATCAAGATGTTCAAGCTTTTCTATTCCAGATTCAAATTCACCTAATTTAATCAGTCCGTTAGAAAATCTAAAATCCTCATAAAATAGAGCTAAATTTCCCCATGGAGCATAATAAGTAAAGTCTCCTGCAACAGGTTCTATTCCTGATGGCGCTCCCTCGGTAGATAATTCACTTGGTATATAACTGATTTTTTCGGTTCCTGCATGATCTTCAAATGTTAATGTAAGAGGCAGTTGTGATAAGAAATCGTTACTTGTTGGGTTATCAAGCATTTTGACAATTACTTCTTCATTGTTAAACGTTAATTTTATTTTGGTATCTTCTATCTTTTTTGCCTCATTATTAGAATCAGCTGTATCATCATTCGATTTAACATTTTGTTTATTTGAATCATTTTCTTCTTGTATGCTTTCTTGATGAATATTCACATCTTCTTCGTTACTTCCGTTATTACAGGCTGTTAAAAACACAGGTAACACCATAAATATTACTAGTATCCAATTAACAACCTTCTTCATAAAATCCCTCCGATCAGCTTCCCATTCAATCTAGACACTAGTAGATTTATACAGGGAGTTTCTAAGTAACACGCATATAAAACCGAGTACTAATGCAATTACTCCTACAAATAGAATATATTTTGTTCCTATTTGTGCAATAATAATTCCAGCTATGCTTGCTCCAATGGTCGTTCCTAAATTAGTAGCAGTTAAAAATAGGCCATTGGCGAAATCTGGAGCCTTTGGTGCGGAAGTCATAATCCAGTATTGATTTACGTTCCCTCCAATTCCCCCAAGGATTCCCCATATCAAAATAATAATGGCTGTAGGCACCGTAAGTTCAGCTACAAAAAAGAAAATTAGGTATAGCCCAATTAGTATAATCGGATATAAAATTACAGTACGGATAGGAGAATGTGTCAGTAAGTTACCGGCAATAACATTCCCAATGATATTTGCTAATCCGTAAACAAATAACATAATACTGATAACATTTGCTGACATACTCGTTACCACATCTAAAAATTCAGCCAGGTAACTATATATGCCAAACACGGCTCCATTTAAAAAAATTACCGCAAAGATAGATAGCCATGTAATCCCTTTTGTTAATATTTTGAGCTGAGATCCGTATGTAAGTCTTTCCTTTACTGGCATGGATGGGACAAATACGATAGTTGCAATTAATGTAATAATATTTACGATAGCAAAGAAGGACATGGCGACTTCAAGTGAAACCGTATTGGCAATAAAGCTTACTACTGGTACCCCTAACACCATACCTGCAGAAACTCCTATAAATACCCTTGATACTGCTTTGGGAGCTTCTTTTTCACTTACAGAAGCTGCTGCCACAGATAGAGCCATCGATACATAAACAGGATGAAAGAAAGCTGGAACCACACGTGCTATTAAAGCAACTGTAAAATTAGCCGTGAAAATAGAAATAATGTTTCCGACAATGAATATACCTAGTACTAGTACCATCATTTTTTTTCGATTAATACCCGAAAAAACCAATGGGAGTGTTGGACCAGCAATGGCAATGGCTAATGCAAAAAGACTAACCAATAAACCCGCTTTAGTAACACTGACATCAAAATGATCAGCTAAGGAAGGCAGTATTCCAATAACCCCCATTTCGGTATTTAGAATACCGAAAACCCCTACCGCTAATATAAATATTAATATTTTTTTTGAATCGTTCATAAAAAAATGTTTCACTTCCTTCATACAATCAGGCCTGCTTTGATTTATTCATATTTTAGAAAAGTAACCTCGAAACTTTCCCCATACTTTGTAAGCATTTCACTACCTTGATCAATTTTCCCCAAATTTACTAGCCCTTCACTATATCTAAAATCTTTATAGAAAATTGCTAAGTTACCCCAAGGAGCATAATAAGACACATCTCCTTTATCTGCTGCTGTTCCAGAAGGAGAATCACTGACTTCTAATGGATGAGGTAAATCAGCAACCTTTTCCGTATTGGAATAATCCTCTAATGTTAGTGTTAAGGGAAACAAATCACCAAAATCCTTGGCTGCTTGCGAATCATTTAAAGTTACTGGATATTCATCATTCAGTATTTTCATCAGTATCTTCACTTTTCTCTTTCCCTTCTATTTGTTTTTCGTTTGTCGGAGGACTGCTTATTGTTCAAATTGAATCTTATGGAGTCGGTACACTTCATCCAAATTTTGAATTTCCAGTATCAAGCTTTCTACCAAATCCATATGTTCAATCTGAATCATATCCTCGCCACTTAATGCAAAATCATCGACCATAAAGTTTTCTTGAATACGTTCCAGGCGAATTGATTTTGGAATCGTGATAATGTCATTTTGTCGGAACCATCTTAAAATGACTTGAGCTGGGCTTTTCCCATATTTCACGCCTATTTCTGCCAATGTCTTATTCGTAAAAATGCCATTATTGCCTTCCGCAAAAGGCGCCCATGCCATGGTTTTAATGTGATATTGTTGCATCACAGTCCGCAAATCCTTTTGCTGACAAAACGGATGCATCTCAATCTGATTGATCACCGGCACAATTTCATGGCTCAATATTAGATCGACTAAACGATCTTCAAGAAAATTACACACACCAATCGCTTTAACTCTTCCTGATCGATATAAGTCCTCCATCGCTCTCCAGCTTCCATGATAATCACCATAAGGCATGTGGATTAAATATAAATCCACATAGTCGGTTTGCAGGTTGTGCAGTGTTTTTTCAAAAGATTTCATTGTCTTTTCATAGCCCGCATCTTGTATCCAAACCTTTGAAGAAATAAATATATCCTCTCTTGCAATTCCGCTTTTATTTATGGCATTTCCAACAGCCTCTTCGTTTCCATAACTAGCAGCTGTGTCAATCATTCGATAGCCCGTATTTAAAGCATTTAAAACACTTTGCTCACATAATTCCTGATCCGTTATTTGAAACACACCAAACCCTAATAATGGCATAGTTACTTTATTATTTAATTGAATGGTATCCATTTTAAATTTCTCCTTTACATCCTAGTATCTTTCTCTTTAGCTTGATCTTTGTAAATATGATTATAAGATGCTATGCTTTGGATAACAAATACCTATATCAAATGAACTGCTATAACTAAAAGACATATCAAAAGGAGGATAACATGGAGATTCGTGTATTACGTTATTTTATCGCTATAGCCAATCAAGAAAGTATTTCAGCAGCCGCAAACTATTTACATTTATCGCAACCTACTTTATCCAGACAAATAAATGACCTTGAAAAAGAGCTGGGAACCACTTTATTGATAAGAGGAAATCGAAAAATCTCTTTGACCGATGAAGGCGTATTCCTATTAGAAAAGGCGAAAGAAATTGTAGAATTAGTAGATAAAACGGAAGCAAATTTTAATCAGCCTGAAGAAATTATTAGTGGAGAAATATATATTGGGGGTGGAGAAACAGAAGCGATGCACATTATTGCCAAAACACTAAAAGAAGTTCTGACCACTTCTCCAAATATTAAATTTCATACATATAGCGGTAACGCAGATGACATTACCGCCAAGTTAGATAGTGGGTTATTAGATTTCGGAATCGTCATCGAACCAGCAGACAAGCAAAAATATAACTTTATACAATTACCGGCGATAGATACATGGGGTGTACTCATGCTAAAGACTAGTCCTTTGGCAGATAAGTCTTTTCTTGAACCAAAAGACTTAATCGATAAACCGCTTATTATTTCGCGCCAAACTGCTGGAAGCAATGAAATAGCGGGATGGTTTGGTCAAGAGATTGAATATCTACCTATTGTGGGTACCTATAATTTACTTTATAATGCTTCTCTTATGGTAAAAGAAAATATTGGATATGCCATGTGTATCGATAAACTGATAGACACTTCAGAGGATAGCGAGCTTTGCTTTCGACCGTTATCCCCTAAACTGGAAGCTGGGCTTAATATTATATGGAAAAAACATCAAGTTTTTTCGAGTGCAGCGAAGAAGTTTTTAGATCAGCTTCGAAGCAATATTGATATATACAACTCAAAAAATAATTAGTGCTGATAGGAGTTCTAAATCTTCCATCACCGATCTATAAATTTAGAACTCACCTATCCTTTTTGCCATAAATACTTTTCAATCAATTTAAAACTGTTAGAGGGATGCGGTATAATTTGTCGTCACTTTCCTGTGGATTTCCACGTCCATCTGAATTATTACTAATGAAATAAAGGTAATTATCGTCTATTAGCACATCTCGGATTCTGCCTAGGCCAGTTATTACTTCACGCTTTTCTCCTGATTCAAGGTCAAACTCTATAACGGCAGTCCCTCTTAATGCGGCAACGTACAATTTTCCATTATAATTATCCATTCCAGAAGGTGCCCAGGTTGAATTATCTCCAGAAGTGAATAGAGGTGAAACCATTTCTTCCTGTTTTTCGTGCCCTTCTATAATAGGCCAGCCGTAATTTTTACCGGGCTCTATTCTATTTATTTCATCATTTGCGTTGTTTCCGTGCTCACTAGCATATAGCATTCCATCAGGCAACCACGTAATTCCTTGTGGATTTCGATGACCATAGCTATAGACGTATGAATCCGCAAACGGATTATCCTTTGGAATTGACCCATCTAAATTCATTCTTAAAATTTTACCGCCTAACGACTGGAGATCTTGTGCTATAGTTGAATCAGCGGCATCACCGGCGGTTGCATAGAGTTTGCCATCTGGACCTATTTTAAGCCTTCCTCCATGATGATAGGAACCACTTGGGATCTTATCAAGAAGCACCCCATCTTCCCTCCACACATTATCTTCTAAGCGAAGTGTTATTATACGATTAAATTGCCCCGAACTGTCTACATACGTGTAATAAGCAAAAGCTAGATTCGACTCTTGAAAGTCAGGAGTAAGTACAAATCCCAATAGACCAGCTTCCGATGCTGTCGCAAGGTCTTTCTCAAGTTCTACACTTTGCCTCTCCATTTTCCCATTTTCTATTTTCACAACGGCCCCAGTTCTTTCAGTCAAATAGTAAGTATTGTTATTTTTTTCAATTGACCAAGGAACATCGAGATCTTCGGCAACCACTTCTATTTCATTATTTTCTTGCTGACTGGGTGTAGTGTCCTGCTCGTTATTGTAAAATACAGTTTCTTTTTGACCATTAGAGGAACATCCAACTAATAAGATCATTACCATAAATACACTTACAATTTTTTTCAACGCTTATCACCTTTCCTTCTATAAAAAAGGTGTCCAAAAAGCCGGGCTTTTAAGACACCTTAAAGAATTTTGCAGAAAAATATTGTTTCTTTTATCACTTATACAATTCACATTGTGCTAATGTCAATCACGAATCGGTACTTCACATCTGAAGCCAATACTCGTTTGTATGCTTCGTCAATTTGATCAGCAGAAATCACTTCAATTTTAGGAACAATATTGTGTTTTGCACAAAAATCTAACATTTCCTGCGTCTCACGTATTCCTCCAATCATTGATCCTGCAAATGAACGGCGATGACCGATTAAGTTTATCACGTTCAGTGAAAGTGGTTCTGCAGGAGCACCAACGTTTACCAATGTGCCATCAAGCGTGAGTAGTCCTAAATAGGCATTCAAATCAATATTTGCACTTACCGTATTAATGATTAAGTCAAAGTTTCCAGCAAGTTTCTCAAATGTTTCTGGGTCACTTGTTGCATAGTAATTGTCTGCTCCTAACTTCAGGCCATCGTCCTTTTTCTTCAAAGTTTGCGACAAAACAGTGACTTCAGTACCCATGGCATGTGCAATTTGAACAGCCATATGTCCAAGACCGCCCAAACCTATAATCGCTACCTTCTTACCAGGACCCGCTCCCCAATGGTTTAGTGGAGAATAGGTTGTAATTCCTGCACAAAGCAATGGTGCTGCAACGTCAAATTCGATATTATCAGGGATTCTGAGTACGAAATCTTCCGGTACTACAATATGGGTAGAATACCCCCCTTGAGTAGGCTCCCCGTATTTATCAACCCCAGCGTAAGTATCAACTTTCCCTTTTAGACAGTATTGTTCTTCTCCATTTCGGCAGTTCGTACATTCGCCACAGGAACCAACCATACAGCCGACACCCACTCGGTCTCCTACCTTATATTTTGTAACATTAGGTCCTACTTCTGTGACAACCCCCGCTATCTCATGTCCTGGAACGAGTGGATAATGGACTGGCCCCCACTCTCCGTGGGCAGTATGGATGTCGGAATGACAGATACCTGCATATTTAATCTCAATCAGAACATCTTGTGAATCTAAATTACGTCTTTTGATTTCGGCAGGTCGAAACGGTTTGTCTGGACCATCTACCGCACGCGCTTTAGCTATTACCATTTGTTTACCCCTCCAATAATACGATTCTTTAAGAGAACTTTCTTATATTTTCTCTTTCAAAATTAGGATAAACCTTATAGTTAACTCTAAGTCAAGGCATCAGTTTAGAGCATAAATCAAAACTTAACAGGATTTGAGTCGTACTTTTTACAATCAGCATTTAGCATGATAGAATCATGTCAATTCATAGAGTTAGCTCTAAATCTACATTAAAAAGGAGATAAACAACGATGACATATTCTATCGGAGAAGTTGCAAAAAAATTAAATCTCACAGCATATACTTTACGTTACTACGACAAGGAAGGACTAATTCCTTTTGTAGAAAGAACACCTAGCGGGATACGTGTGTTTAAAGAATCCGATCTAGATGCTTTAAAAGTAATAGAATGTCTAAAATCTACAGGGATGCCTATTAAGGAGATTAAAAATTTCATCGATTGGTGCTCGGAGGGGGATGCTTCATTGCAACAACGATATGACATGTTTACGGAACGCAAAGCTACTGTTTTAGCACAGATGGAGGAACTTGAAAAAACAATGGAACTCATCGAACATAAATGCAACTATTACAAGACCTCATTGGATGCTGGAACAGAAGAAATTCATAAAAACAATAAAATGGAGGGCTTTTAATTAGTTGATTTTCTTGTCCATAATCCCTATAGATTGTGGACAAACAGGCACTTCTTTAGTGAGACGCTTGAAATTTAAGTTGTACAGGGGTACTTTCCCTTGTCTGAAGGCATACTGAAAGGCCAGCCCACCTTACTCTCTTTTCTGCTTATCAATAAAACAGCTACTTCAGTCACAAATCAATGATCAACATAAATTGCCTAACACCTGTCCATCTTCACTTATTTCTCCAATTCCTTATCCTTCTATGTCATCCTCCATTTCTATTTTACTAACAGAACAATTTATAGAATAAAGAATAAATTTCCAAACAATAGACAATTACTAGTGTATATTGGAGGGATAAATTATGATGATAATAAAAAAAAGTGATGATAAAATAATTTATTGTTATTGCTGTCGGAAAAGGACCTTATTTATACGAAGAGATATGCAAAATAATAGTGGTGTCGAAAGTCATTGTAGTGAATGCTCATTAATTTGGTTTGAATGGCAAAATCGAGCGGTAGAGCGAGAAAAGGAAAAGTGGATAGATTTTAATGGAGGAATAGTAAATAAAACGAAAGACTACATTCAAATTTTTAAACAGTAACAACCTTTATTTCAGTAATCCTAGCAGGAATAGTCCTTATTGAATAATTGGACAAAAAAACTATTGGTAATAAGGACTTCTTCACTTCTTAAACAATTACATCCAACTGTTTAGGATTTGATATTATTTTAATGGTAATTTACTATTGATACGGTTAAACCCTATAAAGAACAATACAATTTTCATAGGAAACTATAAACAACTATAGAGGCCAAGTAGTAAAGCAACGCGTTAACAGAAAAAAAGATATACTTGGAATGCAGGAAGATTAATAAATTGAAAAGAAATGAGGATACCGACATGTGGGATTTACTTGCGCAAATGCTGTCAAGAATGACACTAATCATCACGATTGCTTTCCTCATAACACGTCTGCGCACTTTTAGACAGATGATTTATCGAGATTTAAATATGAAAGACAGCTTTATAATGATTCTACTCTTTGGTTTATTTGGTGTAATCGGAAATTATACAGCTATAGTTGTCAATCCGGAAGCACATATGATTTCCAGCTTGTGGAACCCTGCTCTTCAGATGGACAATGCTATTGCAGATACACGTAATATCGGTATCATCATAGGTGGCTTGGTCGGCGGTCCAGTAGTTGGGCTTGGTTCAGCTATAATTGCAGGTGGACATCGTTTAATAATGGGTGGATTTATTGGAGATGCCACTTTCATTGCTACGCTTATTGGTGGTGGATTGGCAGGGCTGTTTGGACGGAAATTGCGAGTCTTTGGCTTAATACGTCCTTTGCCAATGTTTTTAAGCGGGCTTTTGATCCTTATCATTCAAATTCTGCTTATCCCATTGATTGCTTCCGAGCACAGTACCGCTTTTCATTTAATCAGTTATACTGGGATACCTATTATCGTCATTAATGGCATAGGAATCTGGATTTGTGCGATTGTTTTTAATAGCGTTATTCAGGATGAGGAACATACACGCGCCAGCCAAACGGCAACGGCACTCTCGATTGCAAATCAGACGCTGACACTTTTTCGCCAAGGATTAAACGAATCCTCTGCAAGAAAAGCTACCAAGATCATCCAGCAGTTAACAAACGTTGATGATGTGGCAATCACACGGGGCATTAGGGAGCTTGCACATACTGGCGGACCTAGCAGCCAATCTGAAATAAAATATAGAGAGCTCGTATTTAAAACCGGTAAGATGGAAAGCGCCCACTCCCCAGAGTATGAGTTTATTATTTTTCCATTAATCGTTAAAGATAAAACGATTGGGACATTAACATTTTACTTTAATCATCCATTTCACGTCACATCTGTAGATCGGGAAATGGCAGAAGGGCTTAGCAATTTATTTTCTAGCCAATTAGAGTTAGGCGAGGTTGAACGTTATAATCACTTGCTGCAGGATGCTGAAGTAAAAGCGCTTCATGCCCAGATTCACCCGCACTTTTTGTTCAACGCTTTAAATACAATTGTAGCACTATGCCGTATGGATCCATTGCTAGCGCGTCAATTGCTGCTCCATTTATCGACCTTTTTAAGGAACAATCTAAGAGGACTTACAAATCGTCTTGTTCGTGTGGAAAAAGAGTTGGAAAATGTCCATGCTTATTTCGCATTAGAAAACGCCCGGTTTCCGGATAAGTTTGAGCTCACAATTGAAATGCAATCCCATCTAAATAATGCGCTTATACCACCTTTCTTACTGCAACCGCTTGTTGAAAATGCTATTACACATGGAGAATTAAAAGACCTAGGCGGAATCGGAAAAATCCGCATTGATATTAAACAAGAAGAAGCGAAACTGCTATTAACCGTTACAGATAACGGAATTGGCGTGCCGCCGGAAAGGCTCGCGGATTTAGGTCAGCGTGTGGTCAATTCAACGAAAAACGGCAGCGGATCTGCGCTATTCAATATTAAAGAGCGCTTAACTGCCCTATTTAGCCAAGACGCCACTTTTAAAATGGAAAGTAAGCAGGGACAAGGAACAACCATTTTTATCACATTACCGATACACTTTTAATAGGAGATAGATGGATATGCTACAAGCTTTTATCGTAGAAGACGAACAATTTGCACGAGAAGAATTGAAGTATTTATTAACCGAGACAGGCGATATAGAAATCATCGGTGATTCGGAAACGATGCATGAGGCGCTATGGGATATTAATGATCTTCAACCGGATGTTGTGTTTCTGGATATCGAACTTGCCAAAGGAAATGGAATGGAACTGGCCAAACAATTTATACATATGAAAAAGCAGCCGATGATCGTATTTGCAACAGCTTATGATGAATATGCGCTTGAAGCCTTCAATCTCGATGCCGTTGATTACATTGTCAAACCGATCGATGAAAAAAGACTGCGTAAAACCGTAGACAAATTACTAACACACGCTCAGCTCCATAGTGATCAGCAAATGCAAAAAAGTACACAGCCGCAAGGAACAAAAACAATTCCGGCAAAAGACGGAGATAGAATGATTATTGTTCAAGCAGATGAGATTTACTATATCGGAACAGAAAACCGCCAAACCTTTATTAAAACCGCTCATCACAAATATGAATCGGATTTGTTGCTATATCAATTGATAGAAAAACTTGGGGAAGACTTTTTGCAAGTGCATCGAGGATACATTGTCAATGTCAAGTATGTTACTGCCATGGAACCATGGTTTAACCGTGCTTATAATTTATTTTTGAAAGACGGTTCAAAAGTACCCGTCAGCCGCTCCTTTGCCAAAAACGTTATGCAAAAATTAGGATTTAAATGAGCTACTTTTACTTTGCCAAAAATGAGAAGTAGGCTAATCATTATTTGATTAACCTACTTCCCGTAACACACTATAAAAAAATAGCACCCATATACATGGATGCTATTTCTTACAATTATTATGACCAGCCAATTAATTGGGCAATGACAAGTACTACAATAGAAATTCCAGCCCATATTAGGAATAATGGATAGAAGAAACGAATCCACGTTTGCCACTTCACACCTGCAATCGCTAAAGCTGCCATGAAGTATCCGCTTGTCGGGTAGAAAATATGTGTAAACCCATCTCCAAGCTGATAAGCAAGAACAGCAGTTTGTCTTGTCACTCCAACCATGTCTGCAAGCGGTGCCATAATTGGCATTGTTACAAGTGCTTGTCCACTACCGGATGAAATAACAAAGTTAATAAGTACTTGCACAACATACATACCAACTGCTGCCAATGCCGGCGGCAAATCACCAACGACTGCACCAAGTGCATGGACAATCGTATCCATAATGTTACCGTCCTCTAGTACAACAGCGACCGCACGGGCCAGTCCAACGATGAACGCCCCCATTAAGACGTCTTTAAAACCTTGATTAAATGCTTCGCAAATATCGCCGACTTTAAGACCAGAAATGATCCCTACGACAATTCCCATAATGATAAAGAGTCCTGCCATTTCAACCATAAACCAGCCTCTTGAAATAACTCCGTATACAAGGATGGCAAAGAATACTAGAGCTACAACTGCTGCCCACTTTTGTCTTCCTGTTGCAGGAATAGCTTCAGCTTTTCCTACATTGTTATACAATGAACGTTTTTCCATATCATCTTCATACACAAAACTATGCGTCGGATTTTGTTTGATTTTCTTTGCATATCGCATAATGAATAAAACTGCTGCCGTAACCGCTATGATAAATACGATTAAGCGTAATCCAAGCCCTGAGAAAACCGGCAGTCCAGATAACTTCTGTCCAAGCCCTGTATTAATCGGATTTAAAACTCCCGCTGTAAATCCAACAACTGTCCCGCAAAGTGCAATGGCTGCTGCTGTTATGGAATCGTAGCCAAGCGCAATAATCAGCGGCATGATTACCGGAATATAAACGAGTGATAATTCAGCTGTTCCAATCAATGTTGCGATCAATGCAAATACTGTTGTCAAAACAGGGATGAGCATAATACTTTTATGCGCAAATTTCCTTGCGAGTTTATCAACAGCAATTTCAATAATTCCCGTACGTCTAAGTACCATAAACATTCCACCAATGATAAACGTGAAGAATACAACTTCTCCCGCATCAATCAATCCTCGAGGAATAACCGTTATAAAGTCCTGAATACCAACTGGTGTCTGATCAACATATTGAAAGGAATTCGGATCGATAGTCGTTCTGCCATCTGGTCCTGGCACACGTTCAAACTCCCCCGCTGGGATAAAATATGTTGTCAATGCCGCTAACGCACTAAAGACAAATAAAATAACATAAATATGCGGCATCTCAAATTTCTTCTTTTTCTTTTCTGGCTGCTGTTCTTCTCTATTCAGCTGCTGTGTATTTCGCACGATGACCCCTCCGGAAATGTGAATTATATGACCAAATAAATGCAAATAATTTGGGATACAAAACACATTATAATCGGGGAATTATTGCCTCGGCTGTTTTTATAACCAAGTGTCCATATGTAGAACAAAAGGTACATCATTTGTAACGAAAAGTACAATTTTGGGGATTGAATTCACATAAACTACATAATTTTCATATATCATTTTCATTAAAGACGTTTTAGATTCATTACAGATTGTAGTTAAAAATAGCGAAAATATACCTCCTTCCCCCACTTAGGTTAATCACTATTTATTGGGGGTATACTACCACCATCAAGGACCGATTAACTTCAATTTACAGGGTGGTCAAGTTATGAAAAATAGTTGGAAGATTTTCAAGACGGACATTCAAAATATAAGTAAAAATTGGGTTGCTGCCATTCTTATAGGAGGACTAGTTTTTCTACCATCTTTATATGCATGGCTTAATATTTATGCTTCTTGGGACCCATATTCTCAAACGGATCAGCTTCCTGTTGCCGTTGTAAATGAGGATGTAGGAGCAGAAGTACGGGGAGAACAGCTAAATGTTGGAAATGAACTGATTGATACATTGAAAAATAATGAAGACATGAAATGGTCTTTTACTTCTCGAAAAATGGCTATGGAAAAAGTGGAGTATGGTGATTATTTTGCCGTCATCATTATTCCCAAAAATTTCTCCGAAAAGTTAGCTTCCGTCGTTTCGGATAATCCTCAGAAAGCGGATATCGAATACTATGTAAATGAAAAAATAAACTCCATTGCGCCCAAAATAACAGAAAAAGGTGCCACGGTTATTGTTCAAAAAGTGAGCAGTCAATTCATCTCAAGTGTGAATGGAGTCATTTTTGACCTCTTTAATGATTTAGGGATTGAAATAGAAAGAGACCTGCCAGATATTCAAAACTTCGAAAACTATGTATTCAAAATGGAACAAGACTTGCCCGCCATTCACAATTTGCTGACCGGCGCTCAAAAAGATGCCTCTTCCGCACAGAAAATTATCACTCAAGCCACTTCCATGTTACCACGTGCCGAACAAATAACGACAGAAGGTTTGGGTTCCATTGAAAGAACGATAGATTTCTTGACGAAAGCGCAAAATCGCTTAAATGAACTGGCTCCTCAAGTGGAGAATGATTTGGAAAAAGTATCAAAGATTTCAAAGAATACAAATGAATTTCTGCAAAGCGTTCAAAATGTCCAACTGGATTTTACAGAATTGGACCGAGTAAAAGAGGATCTCGACAACAAGATGACCTCCAATATCCAAACAGTTGACGCGATTAGCAAGGACCTTAATTGGTTAAAGGAAGTATCCAACAGCTCAAACGACTCGAGTGCGGAAGCAAACAACGAAGAACAACAAACAAGACTAGACAATGCCATTGCTAAAACGAACGAACTGAAAGCTTTTCTACAAGAAGCGCAAACAAATACCCGAACCATCGATACACTTGTAAAAGATAAAGAAAAAGAATTGCAAACAACGTTGAATGATTTACAACAAATAGCTCAGAATACATCCGTCCAACTGGATGCCTTTATAAACGAATACAAAAACACGATTGAACCAACTGTTCTTTCCGAAGTAGCCAAAGCAAAAAAGACGCTAGGAAATGCGAAAGAAATGCTGACCAGTATACAGTCAACTTTACCCGAAGTCGCTCAAACGCTAAATAGCGCAGGCGCCCATATTAAAGAAGGAAAAACAACACTAGATCAAGCATTGGCACAATATCCATATATACATGATAAAGTGAACCAGTTAGCAGATAGGATACGAAAAGTTCAAGGGGAAACGAATATCACTGAAATAATCCAGTTACTCCGCAATGATCCACAAGCGGAACGTAGCTTCTTCGAAGAGCCAATTGTCTTGAATGAAAACAAACTTTTTCCTATCGCAAACTATGGAACAGGCATGACTCCTTTTTATACAGTTCTCGCTATATGGGTCGGTTGTTTGCTGCTTATCTCACTGCTTGCTACAGACGCCAATCATGAAATGAATGTAAGCACGCGTAGCGTATATTTCGGTAGATTGTTTACATTCTCAGCCATTGGTCTACTCCAAGCATTGATTGTAACAATAGGTGACATTGTTCTATTAGGTGTGGATGTCAAAGATTCTTTATGGTTTATATTATTTGGATTTCTTATCAGTTTCGCTTTCATGTCCATCGTTTACACACTTGTCTCCGTATTTGGCGATGTAGGAAAAGCGCTGGCGATTATTATGCTAGTCCTGCAGATTGCAGGGGCAGGCGGAACCTATCCAGTCGTTCTATTACCAGAATTTTTTCAAGCGATTAACCCTGCCCTCCCTTTTACGTATGCAGTAGATCTTATGAGAGAAGCTGTAGGAGGAATCGTCTGGCAAAGAGCAATACGAGATGCTTCCTTCCTGTTGCTCTTCAGCTTAGCATTTTTACTATTTGGCACCTTTTTAAAAGAAAAGATAAACCGAAAAACAAAACTAATGCTTAAAAAGTCACGAGAATCTGGGTTGTTTCATTGAACTTTATGGTCATATTAAAGAATTTCGTAACTTAGAGGTCTCCTTATGTACATTAGTAATAAACCAGATTAGTACAAAATTCGTTAGCAAAAACCTTCTAATTCACCAGTTGAATTAGAAGGTTTTTTAAATATGTGTGCTAAGAAGTATGGATACAGTTAGAGTCGCCCCCACTCTTTAAAACAAAATAATAGCAGTTTTTACAAGAAATCCATTGATTCTTTAATGGTTCGTCATGGAATATACATGTTAATGAACTTATTTCTTAGCTAGGAGGCATAATTTGTGACAGATTTCATTTGGCCTACGATTAATTTAACAGGAATTTCCCCAACATTAAATTCTATGTTTGATCGTTTACAAACCGCTGAAGCAACTCCACTGTTTAACTATACATCCAACTATGGTATTTCGGCATTAAGAGATGTCATTTCTACTGTAGGAGGCGGAACAGTTACCAACACACAAGGATTCTATCAAGTATCAACATCGGCAACTCTAAATGCTTCAGCAATTTTAGATACGGCAGAACGCGGAAAGCTATTTCCTGGAAATTCATTCGAGGCCGGTGTTTCTATCCGTATACCGGTAGCTCCAACTGGTACTCAAAAAGCAACTTGGGGATATTTTGATGGAAGTAATGGAGCCTACTTCGGTCAGGATTCTGCAGGCATTTTTATCGGGGTCCTCAACAATGGGGTCGAAATATTTAAGGTTTATCAATCGTCATGGAATGAGGATAAGCTTAATGGTTCAGGGCCAAGTAAACTTACACTTGATACAACGGCGGGGAAAATGTTTCAAATACGATTTGGATACGAGTACGGAATCATTGAGTTCCGGATTGTATTTGTGAACTCTTTAAATTTCCAACAAATCGTCGTATGCCATCGACAAACCCAAGGTACTAACTCCATTTTACTTTCTGATCCAAACCAAGTCATTCGTGTACGTGCCGAAAACGGAGGATCGGGCGGATCCTTTTCCATAATCGTTCGAGGAAGGTATTATGCTGTTCTCGGCCCGACAGTACCTACGAATAGAATCACCTCAGAAAGCCGGTTAAATATGACAGTAGGAGCCGGCGCCTTTGTTCCAACGATCAGCTTCCGACGAAAAGCCATCTTCCCTGACGGCTCCAATCGAAATAACTCGGTCAATGTACAAATTAGCAGCTTCGATATTCTTGCAAGCAACGACTTAAGATGGCAATTAAGATATGGTTCTACACTCACCGGGGCTTCCTTTGGAAATATAAGCGATACCCCTTCATCCGAAACTTGTAGCCAATCGGATGTTTCTGCCTCTGCCATCAATACCTCGACTGGAATCAAACTTATGAGCGGATTTGCTAAAGGAGGACAACATGCAGCACAGCAAAGCTTTCCAGTAGACACTGTGTTGAATGGTACAACTCCAGTTACATTAGCTGTTACGAGTCTTTCGGGAAATGCGACTTGTAATATTATCTTTCGGGTTCATGAGGATTGGTGATGGTATTGGTTTGTTTGCTTCTATTTGGGTTACAAGAGCCGAGAGTAAATTAGTTTTCAGACGCGAAAAAATACAGTTACATTTTGAAGAAAATGTAACTGTATTTTTTGAACCTGTTCTTTTCCAAGTACTATTTTCAAACGTCTCCAAAAAGCTTATCTTCACTAATTCCGCCATTCCTTGTCTGCATCCAGTAAATGGCTAAGAGCAACCTGATTACTCGTGAAAGCAACTAGTTCTTCAAATACCAAGTTTTTGGTCACCACTTTTTCATGCTCAAATATGACGATTATGCACCAGTTTCTTTCAAAATACGTTCAATTTCTTTAAATCCACGTCTTTTCGCATGTTCTAATGGGGTAACCCCATCTCTATCACTAATATTGACATCAGCGCCATGATCAACTAATAATTGTACGATTTCTTGATAATTTTCTCTTCCATCCCCCAAAATGACTGCTTCCAATAATGCAGTCCAATGTAAGTTATTGAGGTGATTGACGTCGATGTCAGAGTTAGTTAAAAGCTCCTCCACAATATCCACATGTCCTCGATCTGAAGCTGGAATGAGCGCAGTTCCACCAAAACGATTTGTGATTGTTGTATCAGCTCCTGCTTGGATAGCAAGTTTAACGATTTCCAGCAAACCTTCTGCTCCAGAATATAAAAGCACATTATCCATATTGTTATTGCGGATATCTATGTCTGCCCCTTGTTCTATAAGTATCTTAACAGTATCTACATTATTTTTTTGCGTTGCAGCCATTACTGCCGTATCTCCCTGATTATTTGTCGCATTAATATCGGCTCCGCCTTCTAATAATTCTAAAACGGTTTCTATGTCCCCTTCTGTTGCTGCAGCAATTAACTGTTGTTCCACATTAGTTCTCCCCTTTTTTTCTAATTTAATAGTTGAACCTTCTTCTGAGTCTGGAGTCGTGCTACATGCGGTAAGCATAACTACGAGAAAACTTAAACAAATCCCTTTCCGCTTCATAATAGCCTGCACCTCCTTTATAAACATGTTATCATTAGAGTACCTATATGAAAAATATTAATAAACTTCACTTTACTAACTTTTTTCATATATAGAATGGAAGGATGTTAATGATGGATATTAAGCAACTACGCTATTTTATTGCAATTGTAGAAGAAAGAAAGATTTCTGCTGCTGCTAAAAAACTTCATATGTCCCAACCACCATTAAGCCAGCAACTGAAAGCTATGGAGAAGGAGCTCGGTTCAAAATTAGTGGAGAGAAGTGGAAAATATTTAGAACTGACAGAGGCAGGAAATGCTCTATACAAAAATGCTTTACAAAGAACTCAATTGATGGAGGAAACCAAAACAGAAGTAATGGAAGTTGGTAAAGGGTTAAATGGAAGGCTCACTATTGGAGTGAACACCTTTTCTGTTAACCGATTGCCTCATATTCTTGAGCAATTTCGAAAGCAATTCCCAAATATAACATATAAAATTCAACAAAACGAATCTTCCCATCTTTGCCAATTAGTCAGGGACCGAATGGTAGAATTAGCAATTATCCGCATGCCACTAAATCTAGACGATTTTTCGGTACTTCATTTATGCAACGAGCCATTTTATTTTGTCACGTCTAAGGAACATCCATCATTTGATGAAGAAATCTCACTTACTGATATTCAACATCACCCTCTCCTCTTTCCAAGTACAGAGGGACTAGGTGTGCATTACTTGATTTTAGAAGCGTTTTCTCGTTTCAAACTAAAACCTAATATTGTTGGAGAGTGTTCTGATATTAGTCTTTTGATGGATCTAGTTTCAGCTGACTTTGCTGCATCTATTGTTCCAGAAACCTTACTTCAACGATTTCGAGGATATCCGGTAAATGCTTATCGGATATCAAGCACAACCAAGTTGACTGGACCAGTTGGAATAATATGGCTCAAAGATCATAATTTATCCAAGGCTGCTCAAAATTTTATAGAGATGATTCAAACTGTATAAAGTAATCACTTAAGGTTTTATTTTGCATATCCAACTAGGAAAATGACAAAGTAATAACCCAATTTCTCCTTAATAAATAAAGAAATTGGGTTCTTTTTAGTTATTATTAAATCTATACCCAGAACCCCAGATTGTTTCAAATAATAATGGATTTTTTGGATCGAATTCTATCTTTTCTCGTAGTCGTTTAATATGAACAACAACGGTTGATGTATCGCCTAGTGAATCCAACCCCCAAACTCGTTCAAATAAATCTTCTTTACTAAATACTTGATTTGGGTGCTTCATGAGAAATTTCAATAATTCAAATTCCTTTGTCGTCAAATTAATCTCTTGGTCAAAGGAAAATACTTTATGTGATTTTGTATTCAACCGAATATCATTGACTTCTAAGATTTCATCCGATATGGACTGAGGTCCCTTTGTTAAACGCTCATAACGATTTAAGTGTGATTTTACACGAGCGACTAACTCATTAGGGCTAAAGGGTTTGGTAATATAATCATCCGCACCAAATCCAAGCGCACGGATTTTATCGATATCTTCCTTTTTAGCAGATACCATTAAAATAGGTGTATCCACTTCCTCACGTAATCTTTTACAAATTTCAAATCCGGTCATACTTGGAATCATGATATCTAGTATGATTAAATCATATTTTCCGGTGAGTCCTTCTTCTAAACCAACTAATCCATCGGCAATGATATTGACATTCATCTCATTTAGCTCCAGATAATCCCTTTGCAATTCTGCTATATCCTGATCATCCTCCACTAATAGAATTTCCTTCATTATGTCCATTCTCCTTTAAGGGCAGCGTAAAAGTGATGCTTGTACCTTCACCTAATTTGCTATCCGCTTTTATGATTCCACCGTGCTCTAAAATAACTTGCCTTGCAATAGCAAGACCTAAACCACTGCCACCTTTATCACTATTTCTGGAGCTTTCTATACGATAAAATCGATCAAAAATCATTTCTAAATTTTCCTCAGCCATCCCTGCACCATTATCTTGTACGGTAATAATCACTTCATCGACTTCTTGTTTTGCAACAATCGTTATTTTTTTTTCATTCTTGTTCATATGCTTTACACTATTTTGGATCATATTGTCTAGCACTCGCCGAATTTGTTGTACATCTATTCGTACAATGGCTTTGTTTAAATGAATATCTTGAAAAGTAAGGTGAATGTTTATTTGCTCAAGGTCTAATTGATATTCTTCAACAAAATGGACGAGAAATTTTTTTAAGTCAATATACTCAAAATGAAACGGTAATTTTTGGAGGTCTAGTTTAGAAAATACAAATAAGTCGTCAATTAAAAAGTTCATGCTTTTCGCCTTATTATAAACAATATTCAAGTATTTACCTTGTTTTTCTTTTGTATCTGCTACACCATCTTTTAATCCCTCTACATAGCCAATAATCGAAGTGATAGGTGTTTTTAAGTCATGAGAGATATTAGAAAGTAGTTCCTTTCTATTTTCCTCGTATTTTTTATTTTCTTTACTGACTCTGTTTAACGCTTCACGCAATTTCTCAAATTCTTGGGCAAGCTCATTCACTTCCCCTTTTTTGCCTGTTGAAATTTCAATTTTCCCTTCCAACTTACCTTCTTTTAGTTGTTGCACTTTTATACTTAATTCTCGTAAAGGGACAATAATTGTCTTATTTAAAGAACGGTTAAACATAATAACAAGAAAAATAGCAATGGCTAAAATTAAGGTGACGATAAAGAAACCCCATCTTTGTAAAAATTCAGCAAAGCTATTTTCTTGCTTTAAGATCATCACACTACCTTTTTCGTTATCGGAAAAATGAAAATCAAACTTAAGATAGCGATAAAGGCTGCCTTTGTTGTCAATGGTGCCTTGAGTATAAATATTTTCAATATCAAATTTAGGTGCATGAACGATTAAAGATTTTAGAACAAGGTCAGGAGAATGATAAAGGATATCATCTTGTTTCCGGATAACAATATTTAAACCTTTCATTTCATAGGTATCAATATTTTGTTGAATGTTGGGCTTCATCAAATCATCCGGATTTTCCTTAGCAATCTTACGAAAGGTAACCAACGCTTCTTGCTCGTCATATGTAATTTGTTTTTGCTGTGCAACGGATTTATAAAGCTGAACAGGTGAGGAGACTTGTCCATTTATAGCAAACAACAAAAGCCAAAATATAGCTACCATCGAGCATATAATAACAAACAGACTACCGAGAAAAGTGATTAAAAATTTTGTGCGCATATCCATACTGCCTCCTCACCCCCTAGCTATAGTAAGTACCAATTCCTCATTAGGATAACTTAAATTTCTTTAAAATCCAAAGGAAGGATTAAATTCGCCTTTATAAGGCTCATGTTCCACATAGATTTCGATGTCATTTCCATCAGCATCTTTACCCATTCGTTTATAAGTAAAGCGATCATCGTTTAATTCAGTGATTTCCAGAGCAGCACCGTATTTGTTTTCACCAATCGATACATGTGTACGAATCTTATTATCATTGATTACGTCAAAATATCCAAAATCTCCGCGGCTTTCTCCACTAGTTACATCGAAGAATTCATATTTGCTTGTCTCCGCATCAAATTTAGCAATACTAATGAAATTACTATTGAACTCTGTCACGTCATTGCCGTCTTTATCCAAGACTTTAGTACCATTCCACAAAGTATCCGCTAAAATATTAACACCTGGAATATCTTTAACAATTTCGCCCGTTTCACTAGTTAACTCAGGACCAGCATTTGTAAACTCAAGCTCAGACTCAGTATATGGTACGTGTTCAACAAACACTTCTACTTCGTTGCCATCTTTGTCTACACCCATACGTTTGTAAGTAAAGATTTCATCAGTGATTTCCGTAATATCCACAACTGCTTGATAGCCCATACTTTGAGAAATTAAAATTCTCTTTTCTCCATCCTTCGTAATGAAGAATATACCTTCATCCCCGCGTGTTTCACCTGTTGCTTTATCGAAAAATTCATAACGATTCGTTTCTTGATCGTATTTTGCCAATCCAATAAAATTACTATTCTCTTCTGTTAGATCATCTCCTTCTTCATCATATACTTTAGTGCCTTGCCAATTCGTAGTGGTAAGAATGTTGGATAGTTCCTCGCCTTTGGACAACTCTTCAACATTTGATACATTTTCTACTTGACTAGTTTCTTCCTGAGTTTTTGTTTTCTGTTCCTCGTTTTCACTAACACTCCCATTTTGACTGCACCCCGCAAGAATAAGGCCACCACTCAAAATGACCATCGATAAATTTTTCTTTGTAAACATAGATTTTACATCTCCTTTAATTTTTGTCTAACCAAATAATAAACAAAGAGTATAAAATCCATATAAACAATATATAAAATCAAAATGAACAAAATATAAAAATTGTATAAACAACAATAGAATAACGGTATAAGAATAATAGAGGTTGCCGATCCTGCCTCTGTCGCTCCTATAAATCTGCCAGTTTTCTCCACTAGTTTAGTCCCTAACTCTTTTTCCACTTCTTTTAATTATTAGCTCAGTGGGGGTTGTGAAATATGTAATATTTTGGCTGCAGCTGAAATCTTTCTTCCACAATCCGCTATGAAAAACGTAACTGTCTTATATCCATTTCTGAAACCTCTATGTATATGAAAAAAATAAGAAAAACTTACTTTTTTAATATTTCCCATATGATATTAAATAGAATATCATTACTTTATGATTTCTCAATGATCAAACTCTCGTATTTTGTATAAGGATATAGGAGGCATACCTAGGCTTTAGAATGTTAGAGGATTTATGAAATTGAAGAAATTTGGTTAACAGCGGGTGCAAAATAAAAAGGCTATATTCAGGTAAAACTTTAATCGTGGCCAGACTTTTCCCAAAGCTGAAATTACATAGATTGTGCAGGTGAATGTTTTGGATAAGAAATATATTAACGGAACGCTTAGTACGTTCCAATGGTTCATCTTCCTTTTGGCGAATGCGATTGCTCTGCCGATTGTAATTGGTGGGGCGTTCAGCCTTTCCATTGATGAAATCACCTCGCTCATGCAGCGTGTCTTCTTCATCGTCGGAATCAGTTCATTCCTTCAAGGATTTATCGGTCACAGGCTCCCTCTTGCAGATGGTCCTGCTGGCTCATGGGTCAGCATATTCGTCATGTTGGGAGCAATCGCTATCCAACAGACTGGTGATCCACAGACAGCTTTGCCGCTCCTTATGGGGGCTGTGTTCTTCGCAGGTATTCTTTTAATCGTACTCGGCATCAGCGGACTTGTGCAAAAAATCCTGTTTCTCTTTAGTCCGCTCGTTACTGGAACGTTTCTATTGCTGCTCGCTCTGCAGTTGAGTGGTGTATTCCTTGAAGGGATGCTTGCAACAAAAGGGGAACCGGCTGTACCTGACTATGGCATGGCAGCGATTGCCTTCTTCGTCTTCATCTTGGTCATCCTGCTCTCCAACAAGGGGAAAGGCTGGGTGAAGAGCTACGCCGTTCTTATCGGTATTCTTGCAGGATGGCTCATTGCACTTGTCTTGGGCAAGGCATCCATCAGTACGCGAACACATTCAGCGATATTCCAAGTTCCGGAACTGCTTGCCTGGGGATTGCCGAAGTTGAATGCTGGGATGATCGTTACAGCAATTCTGTTTTCTTTCCTGCTCATCTCCAATACGATTGCTGCAGTTACCGCAGTCCGGCAATCGCTTGGCAATGATACGAAGAATTTCGAGTCGACAATTAATCGCGGCTTGTTTGCAGGCGGCATATCTCATATTCTCGCATCCGGCTTTTCATCGCTCGTGGTCGTGCCACTCCCTGTCACAGCCGGCTTCTTGCAAATGACTGGTGAGAAGAAGATCCGGCCATTCCTATTCGCGAGCATGGGACTTGCTGTTCTCGCACTCATTCCGTCCGTCGTCCATGTACTGTCGCTTCTTCCAGGACCGATTGCGAATGCAGCTTTGATGGCTTCTTTCATTAATATGATTGCGATTGCACTAACGTCACTTACGAAGGAAATACTCGATCAGCGCAGACTGTCCATCCTTGGCATTACGCTTTTGATCAGCATTGGCATCATGTTCCTGCCGACCGGTCTTTTCAGCACACTGCCAGCGGTCATCCAGGATATCGTCAGCAATGGCCTTCTTGTTGGAACGATTCTAGTCATATTACTAGAGCAGTTCTGGAAACCGCAACGTATATCAGAAAAGAATTGATTTGCCCCATTGGATCCACTTAAGTTTTTCAGAACGACATCTATTTATGGGATATTCCTATGATTTGCGAAGGAAAGAAGCACCATGGATGTCGTTCACGAAAAGTGGGGGTAAGCAATGCAGACACTGCTTTCCCGGCATTGGTCCTCCATCTGCCGCGGTGTCAGATAGCCATTAAATTTTCTTATACATAATAATCGTCACTCTCAGAAGTAATTTATTTGGACTTTTCTGCTCTATCATTTACATTAGAACCTCCAACTTCATTAAATATAATAATCTTATAATTTGTTTTACACTAGGTGATAGAACGGAATCTTCTGTTAGAATAATTATAAGCAAATGATTGTCATACAAATATTAAAGTATAAGTTTTCCACAGTAAATAAAGCATAAACTTTCCAAACGAAAAATTTATGCTTTATTTCACATGAAACTGTATAAAATAATATGATTTCGGTATACGGAAAGGGCGGGAGTCGAACCCGCACCCAGAAACTCTAACATTTAAGCTTCTACGCGTGTATCTTACCTATTTAGGTTTCGCGTAGCACTATGCCGACAAGCGGGCGTCATGTACGCTAACTTAGAAATCTCTTGCATGCATCCATACTTTATATTTAAACTATTTTATTATTAGGGTGTAATACAACATTAAAGAACTTGTTTATTCTCCACTCTTCCCATCCTCCTTTGTGAGAAATATCTCCAAATTGGATATTTATCCGGAATAAATCCATCAAAGTTCTGAAAAAAATACCGAAGAATTTTATTTCATAGTAACGGCTGCTAATAAATAGCAAAAAGAATGCCCCTAGCTTAATTACATAGGGACATTTTTTGTGTGAAAAAATGAGGTTCATCTATGGACCTATAAGATTTACAGTCAATGATGCATTTAAATATAGAGTATTATTGGATGCGGCGTCTGTAGTAACTGTTATAAAATCTCCAGCAACCAAAACGATTTGAATAGTTTTTCCTGTGGTATTAAGGCCATCTGCACCAGTTAATTGGGATATAAATGATGAACCTGCAATTGGAACATTATTTATTCTAATATCATATCTCCCAAAACTGTTATCATTAAAAGTTTCTACGCTTGCAGATATTTCATATACCCCACTGATTAAGACTGTAATTGAATTTGTAACTGGATCAGCAACTATATTCGAAACAGGTCCAGAGAAATCAAATTCTATAGGAACATTTGATTCAGGATCTCTAAAAGTAGAATTTCCATATAGCGAACCAAACGTAGGTGTTACCCCGGGGCATGAAGGACAACAAGGTTTTAGAGACCCGCAAGGTTTTGAAGGACAGCAAGATTTTGGAGACCCGCAAGGTTTTGAAGGACAGCAAGGTTTTGGAGACCCGCAAGGTTTTGAAGGACAGCAAGGTTTTGGAGACCCGCAAGGTTTTGAAGGACAGCAAGATTTTGGAGACCCGCAAGGTTTTGGAGACCCGCAAGGTTTTGGAGACCCACAAGGTTTTGGAGACCCGCAAGGTTTTGGAGACCCACAAGGTTTTGGAGACCCGCAAGGTTTTGGAGACCCACAAGGTTTTGGAGACCCACAAGGTTTTGGAGACCCGCATGAACAACAATTTTTAAATGCGGGCCTGTGTCTGCAAATTTCGCAATTTCCACAACCCCCACAGCCCCCTTTATTTATTGTTCTTCTAGATGACAAATTTATCACCTCCTTTCACATTATAGATTTAAAATAGTTTATGTTGTGAATAACGTAATTGGTTGTACAAAAGAATAAATACAACAAAAATTTTTATTGCAGTAACGGCTCCTAATAAATAGCCTGAATGTCAATATACCTTTACATAGAATTGCGTTCTAAGTAAGTTAGTAGTTAGTTAATTAGTTAGTTATCAAAAGATTTAGCAACCTTTCATAAACGAGTAGCTACAACGATTTAGATGATTTATTATTTCTTTTTTGTAAACGGAATAATCTGATATAGTTCTAGGAGACAATAACAAGAGAGGCTATCTTTTCGGAGGTGGTCTTTTTTGTATTTAAACAATAACAGCTAAATCAGAGTGTTCTAATGCTTTACTGATTAGAGGTACACTTGCTCCTTTTTCTAATAATCTCTTTGCAAAAGCCCTTCTAATAGCATGTGCATTGATGTTCTCTAGCCCAAATCTATTACTATATTTATTGAGTTGTTTTGAAATAGCACAGTTTGATGATTTACTCGTGTTCATGCCTAAACCGTTCTGCGTTATTTTGTTCCCTGTGTTAGACACAATTTTCAATTAAAAATTATTACAAACTTGAAGGTCATGAATAAGGGAAGGGATAAGGAAAAACAGATTTAGAAACACAGATGAAATATTAAATAGTATTGATGGATAATTTTAATAGAAAATAAAATAAAAAGTGCATCACAATAGTTTTAGTTGTGATGCACTGTTTTCATTTACTTATCATTGCTATATATTCACTCAAATATACCTCACTATCCTAATCCCTCTCTCTATGCTTGCTCTAAGGAATTGAAGGAATAATAGTGGAAACATAATATCTCATTTTAGATGCTGCGTTTTATATGTGTTGCAAAAGTTAAGATGGCGATCGAGTAATCATTCCTTCTAACATTGTGTTAGTACTGTTAATCATGAATTAATAAGCAAATGTGAATCACTAATGAAAATGGTTAAATTGGTGATTATTTCTGTTACACGGAATAACCATTACCCCATTTTATATGCTTCTATCACATCATTCGTTTGAACAACAAACCATCCTTTTTCCACAGAAACAATAGGTTGATGATGATACAAACTTTTATTAAAAGATTGGCTATGTGCAATTACGCCATTCTCGGCTACAGTTGCAATCACCGTTTCTAAATTATTCGACACGACCCACACATACTGCTGGCTATTCGGATTCCAAACAACAGTCGATTCATAAGATTTAGGGAGTGCACTATAATTCCACATAATCTTTCCTTCGAAGTTATATCCTTTAACCTCTTTTTTCGTGACCACTGCAAACCCATTATTAGAAACCACAACAGAAGTAATATTTTCCGTTTCCTTTACTTCCATGACTTTTTCCAGACTCTCATTATACATAGATACAACCCTTGTACCTGTTCTCAAAACAATTCTTCTATTCTTTACTTCATATATTTCATAAACAGCAGCTGACAACTTCAACTCTACTTCTTTATCCTTTGTCGCTAATATATACCTTTTTTTATCTGTTCTTTTAAGCTTAAAATTAGTGGTTTTTTCTTTGTATAAACCTGCTCCAAATTCGGAAGAATTAGACCCATTCTTTTGTTCGATAAATTCCCATTTCTTGTTATAGTTAGCACGCAGGATCCCTCTCACTAATTCTCCAGCAGACTCAGCAGCTAACTGGATATTCGCCGTCTCTTTCGTTGTAAATTCCAAATTAAATCCGTGAGCAGAAACCTTTATCCTACCTGCTTCTTCCCCATCTTTTGTCAGGATTAATAAATGACCCGGCAGATAGGTTATTTCTGTATCTTCCGGAATACTGGTGAAAATGTAGTTGCCATCTGGGGAAATGAACAAGGACCACATAGAAGAATAGAATTCTTTCTTCCACAGAACGTTAGATTGAAAATCCATACACACCAAATTATGCCTCTTATTCTCAAGTTTTCGTTCTTCATCACTTAAAGAGAAATACCTGTCGTCCATATTCTCCATTCGTTCCGTTCGATGTGCTACATATATTCGTTCACCAACCAAATCGATAACACGATTCCCGAATTCACCTTTCTCCGTTTTCACCGAGTATTTCTTTGGGAAATTCTTGATAGCAGCAATTTCTGGAGCGAGACCACCTGTTCCTGCCTCTACAGAAGATCCATCCGCAATCGTTTTGGCTTCGTAATGTTTCCATAAATGTCCTTCTGGAGATAACCAAAAATAGCCTTGGGTCGAGAGTCCCCCGTCAAAGAATATCATTTGCCCAGACACTGTAAATAATGCCATACCCGGATGTCCTTCTGAGCCTGTAACTAACTCACCAGTTGATTTATGAAGCTCATATAAGCGATTATCTTCATTTACAATCAAATATTTTTCTTGATTTGGTATTAATCCAATCGTTCTGACCTGATTAGGAAGTTTAGCCCCATACACAACCTGTCCATCTCGAGTCATCCAAAAGGTTTCCCCAGTTTTAAACGAAACCACAACCTTTTCATCAATCCACGAAATAAACCTTCCCTCGTTTTTAAAAATATTCAACCAGACCATTTTTCCTTCTTCATCCCACGCAGACAACCTACCTTGTTCTTCTAATACAAACACCATATCCGTTATCGGGTCATGCGCGAACCCGGCAAACGGCGAACTATGTGCCATCCGTTCAAAACCAGCTGAAAACTCACTTGCTAATTGTTCTGCAAGTTGACTGATAGTTTCTTGTTCGGTCCGTGGTGTTCTGGTTAAAGAGCGCTTTGTTTTTTCTTGCTTTTCCCGTAGTTCTTTCTCTTTCAATTCAGATATTGCTATGCGCGCCTTTAAATTACCCTCTATATCCAAACGATACAATCTATCCATTGAAGCCACAAAAATGTCGGTAGAATCTGTAGATACCTCCAACAAATAAGGCATAAACGAAATTTCCCCAAACAAGCTCGGTATTATTTCTTTGAATTCGATTGCCCATTTCACATTTCCATTCAAATCAAAACAATACAATTCTCCCGGTCCATTATATGTCTCTCTTGTTCCGACCAACCAAAAATCTGCTCCTATAGAGAAACGAAATGGTTGCCACTTAAATTCAAATAGCATCGCGTTATTTTCTTGGTGATTTACAAAAGCAACTTGCTCATTTTTAATATATAGGGTGCCTATTTGATTACTTACCCCTGCCGTAAGTTTTTCGAGAGGTGAATCTTTAAGTGTTATTTGTTTAATTTCCTTTTTTGTTACTATTTCCATAACACCAGCAGCTTCCGCAATGAGGATCGTTTCATCATGATAAAGGTGTTTGAATTTCTTCCTTGAACGTCGGTCGAACCCGATAATTGTAGGATTCGTTTTCGCCATCGAGAAAAAAGAATCCCAAGTAGAAAGAATTTCCCTCTTTAGTTTGATTGTGCTTATTTTATGGAATTTATATTTTTTTACAGGTTGATAATATTTGCTAGACTTTAAATTAGATATAGTTCTTCTAGGAGGTGCCTGTCCTGTTACCACATTTTGTTCTCGATCTTCTTCGTCTACTATTGAAGATAGTTTCTTCTTTATAGAATCAAATAAGCCCATCTGTGCCACCCTCTCCATTATGAATTCTAGTTACAGAATACACTAGGGAGCTCCGGAATTGAAGTTATAACATTCTATTTGATTCTATATCAGAAACAAACTTGAAAATAATTACATTCTCATTTGTTTGATTCACATGAATAAGGTGCATGACATCTTCTTTGGGTTCTCATCGTCCTTATTTTTCATTTTTACGAAAACTACGAATAAAAAAGCACCCCGTAGATTGCTTAGTTATAAATTCATTTCTACTTAATAAAACTTTGAACTACCGTTGACTTTGCATGCTGGGGCGCCCGTTACAGTTGGTGAGAAGTGGGTTGAGACACAGTGGATGAGAAGACAAAGAATAAGATGATTTGCGGAAGCGGAAAAAATCATCGCTAATTATCCAAATAATAAAAATAAACTGCGCTCGCCTCCTAGTTTATGAGTTTTTGTTACCCAAATCCAAAATATAACTACTAACAAGATAAAAAGAGGTAAAACTTTGATATTACAAGGGTTTACCTCTTTTGTATGAGGACGTATCCAGTATCTCTATTAATTAGTTCCAACACTCAACACATTAATATTTCTTTTAAGAGGGCTATTTCATATTTTTGTTATCTAAATATTTATCCGCTCCTGTAATAAGCAATAAATAGTCTTCATGCTTGGATTCTATAGAATTTACATTCGGATTATCCCAATCATCGCCATAGTGTCTATATGAATTGACAAAACTGGCTAGTTTGAAATAATCAGCTCTAGAAAATAAATTTAAAATAAACCCTATATTGTCTACTAATTCCTTGTTCAAAGTTTTCATATTTTCCTGGGTAAGCTGACTGATATGTTCAATCGGTGTATTTGGAGGAATATTTTCGTAATGCTCAAAATTATATCTTCCTGCATGTAATTCTTCAATAGTACCACTTCTAAAGATTTGTTCCGTAGTCCATACAGCTAAATCCCTAATAACTTTTTCTAGAGGAAGCCCAAAATTTACCTCTAAATCTTTACTGTGTAATGCTCTTAACAATGCTTCATTTCGAGAACTCTCATCTTCTTCTTCAAAGATATCTTGTAAGTCATCAATAAGAATTGTATCTAGTTCATCAAATTTTTCATTTATAAAATTTATTAGTTCAGCTTTTTTCATATTTTCATCCCCCCACTCTTTTTGTTTCAGAAATTTAATTAAAGCACCTTTAGAATATGTGGTTTAAATTTTGTATTAAACATACTAAATAATGATTTTTCCTCTTGTGTTTGGTTCCTGTGTTGAAAAAAACATGAAAATCATAACATTAAAGATTGTTTGAATTAACATGAACATTTCTAACACAGGATAGTTTCTTAAAGTTACTCATTTGATTCAACTGCTTTTTGATATTCTAATAATTTTTCACGTAATGCTTCGTCACTTGCATAAATATAAAGCCCCTTAATACCACGCTTCATCAAAATGTTGATGGAATTAAGAACGATTTTTTCTTTCGCTTCATTTATATTTTCAACGACTTCAGTACCTGTATAAGCACCTTTATCCATGTATTTACTTGTATCAATAACAATTTCATCTTTGGTTGCATCATACTGTACAGAAGGGCCAAGAACAACGCCAACATAATTTAAATCAAATCCTTGAATTGTATAAATCGAGCCAGCTTCATGAACTGTCTCCGCTTTTTCAGCCCACGTGTATTTGGTGCTTGTTGTGTTCCATGGCATTTTGTATTCACCAGTGGATTCTTTCACGTAATATGTACCGCCATCTTTTTTATGTAAGTAATCGAATGTTGATACAACACGACTTAAACCAAATGCATTGTTTTGCTCCTTAATTTTTTCGTGCATATCTTTCATATTTTCAAACACCATAAATTCATAGTTTTTATCTTTCGGGAGTGGGCTTAACTTTTTACGTTTAAAAGAGTTAATCCAGTTAATCACATCATCGTTTGCTTGCATTCGGAACTGGTTTGTTAATTGGTATTCCTCATGATAGGTACTATGCTTCTTTAATTGCTGTAACGTTGCTGCACCCCATAGGCTTTTCAACTTTAACACTTGATCCTGATCATAAATTATGACAACTACCTTCGCTAACTTCAGTAATTCCTCTAAGTGATTGTTGCCGTGGAAGTTATTGTACGTATCAGATTTCGTTAATAATAAATGTGCCTCATCCACGAAAATGATATCTACTTTATTGCTCCCTTTTTGCAACTTATTTACAAGAGGAGTTGGTTTTGCAAAGTTCTTCCCTTTTAGATGTTTCACTTGTTTCGCAATGCCTTTGTATGTCTTGAACATTTCTTCATGGTTCACGACTAAATAATTTTCTGTACCAAACAGATTAGAGGATGCTTCCTCTGCACGTTCCTGAATCGTATTAAAAATCGAACTTAGCACGACGCTTTTTCCAACGCCAGCCTCTCCTTCAATGACTAATAAGCTGCCATATTCACTTGTATTTACTTTTACCTGCTTCTCACAAAATTTGAGTACTTTTTCTTTTAATTCGAGTTGTTCCAGGGATAGTTCTTTAAATGGAGATAATTTAAAAATGTCTTTGTTTTCTATTACATGTAACTCATGGTCGACAAGTTTTTGTTCATGCAACTTCTGCCAAAGTTCCTTAAATAATTGTTGATCGTAATATGGCTTGTTGTAGTAGTTGTGAGTAAAATCACTAGCCGTTTTACTTTTATTTTGAAGTGTATATTTTTCATCACCTAGGAAGTAGTTAATGAGTTTCGTCTCTAAGTGGAATGTTGCCGAACGATTAAACTTCTCATGCTTAATGAGATTAATTTGGTCGATATTTTTACGTATTTTTAAATGCGCCTTCATTCGATTTTTAAAATAAACCGTCTCACCGATGTAAGCTTCCTTATTTCCATTTAACACGTAAATGACTGGATAATTTAAATATTGCTCGTTATTGCTAATTTGGCTCATGCTTTCATGTTTAAACGGCCATGAAAGTACTTCAATTGCTGTCAAACTGACACCTTCTTTTAATTAAAATAATGTATTTTTCGATAATAGAAGAGAAGATAAATGTAGTCTATTAAAATTAAATTTATCCACATCCATTATTAACATGCCTAACTGACCTTCTCTTAAAACTACCTCACCTAGGCAAGTAACAATTAATTCTTCCCCGTTCTCATGAAGTTTCTTTAATCCCTCAAGCATAGCATTTATAGTTAAACTTGAATTTACATAAAATACTTCTTCAAGAAATAGAGGAAATGTCAATCTATCATAATCATCAGTTAAAGTAATAATTGAGTATTTTTCACTTATTTTTACTTCCTTTAAAAACCCTATTGTACTCATAGTTAATCCTATATCCTCAAATTCAAAATCCAATATTGATATTCTTTTTCTAACTGTTGGATTTCTTTCTCCTTCTCTTACTTCATCAGCATCTAAAGAAGTAGTGGGTAAGTTAACCACAATATCCTCAAAATCCAAATTATCTTGTCGCTTTTGGTTACTTTACGAAAGCCTAAGTTCTTATTGAATTGGTTCTAGCTCATCAATTATTAGTATTGATGAGCTAGTCAAATACACCTTCTAGAACAGCAACTTTCTATTATTACAAATTATAGAATTTTCTTTTGTTTTTTCAGATAACGGATTGCCTCTTTCTCATTTGTAGTGTTTTCAGGGTATGATTGTTCAAATAAAAAGGAGGAAAAATCAATGTTTTTCATCCTCAAACAAGAATCGTGTTCGATGTCACTCAATGTAGATGGAATACGATACCATCTTTCATGAATTAGGAGTTCATGGAAGTAAATAGCATTATGTATTCCTGTTGTTGGATAATTCATCTTTAATAATTTCTTCCAAAACAGAGCAATTGCTTCGTTATCTCCTTCTAGAGTAACCTCAATTCGTCGAATAATATCTTGTAATGTTTCACCCGTATTTTCGTTCACATCCATCTTTATGAGATAAAAGAATAACTCTTTTTCTTTTGGAGGTGTAATTTGAGCCATTCCATTAATACTCACTTTATCAGCCTGATCGACTGTAAGAGTCTTCACTTCATAATGAACGGTTGGAAATTTAAAATCATGAGATTGCTTTTCTGGCCCTCTCCAGGCAACAATTACAGCCATATGTTCTGCATACATTAACAATTTCTCGAGAAAGCGAAGTTCGCCATATAATCCCCTCTGAGCGTTCCCATCCATTTTAAACAAGGTATCTGAACAACGATCAAAATATTCACTCCACTCATGTAATCGTTCAATCGCACGAATTGCCATTTCACTATTACTAGAAATGCCATCTGCAAACATAATAAAATCATTCATTACATAAAGATGAAACTCATTTTGCTTATTTTGTTTTCCGACTATCGTGAGATTGGGTAAGATATTACCAAATTTATCTTTTACCTCTGTAAGTTTCACCTCAAACCCTTTACAAGAAGGGAGTTGTTGTGAAATAGTGATTTTTTTTCTAACACAACCCTAATAAACGGCAATTCGTTTTCATAGTGAATTCCAGTGTAAAATTCATGATGCTTTGTCGTGGGTTTTCTTTCGATTGTTCCTTTTTCTCTCTCTAATTTACTCTCCCGTAAGTCTTCACGTAATTTTTCGAAAATTGATTCTAACAAACTTTACCACCCTCAATTACATGATCACCAAAGTAATTAATAAGACGATCAATCGTATTTCCTAAGTAAAGACTTTCTTTCTCACGAGCTTGTGCTTGGCCGGGAAACGCTATATAGAGCCCAATTGGTGACACCGATATTCTTTCACTATAACCAAGTTCCTCTAGTTTATTATTGATAGGTTCAATCTCTAATGGATAAAAGTAGATAACACCTCTTTCACGTTTACTTAAAACATCTACTTCACGATAAATCATATCATGTTTTAATGTCCCCATTTCCATCTGTTTAGCGATCTGCGCTTTAAGTTGATCTATTCGCCTTTCACTCGCATTCTCCCCTTCATTTTCTGCTTGTAGGAGAGCAAGAATACTTGGTTCTAGTCCATAGGTTAGATGACGTGTAGTAAAAACCCTTCCACTTCTTGGTTGAAAGTAAGTACCAACACCATCCTGTCTTATATCTAACGAACAACGTTTGGATAGATAGGTTTTTCTTGTATTCTCTCCTGTACCAAATTCAAAGGTATCACCATCTTGCGATTCATTCGTAAGTAATTTAGGAATAATTACGTCAAAGCCTTTCCTATGTTCCTCCATTACCTTAAGAACTGTTGGAATTGATTTTAAACGTGAATGAGCACAAATGCGCAAGCCATCCATAAGATTCTTAATAACCTCCAGTTGAACGTCCTGTATCCAAACTTGAAATTGATCTTCATATACTTTTTGTTTTGGATTATTCACCATTTGTGTTAATGCCGATTGAATGTGCATAAGGTTTTGCTTCAATATCTCATCATTAGCATAAAACGTAGCGATTTCCTTACCGATGTCAAGTTGATCTTTGCTATATCGGTATGCATTTTTTGTTCCTTTATTAGTAATTTTTTCACCTTTGTATAAATCATCACAAAGCATTTCCATTCGAATTCCAAAATCCATTGGTGTTTTTCCTTGCTCATTCATTTCCTCTATTTGCTGAATCAAACTTCTGATTGTATATGTTGCCTTCCAAAAGATATCATAGCTTTGTTTCGTTAAGTACACGCGGATTAGGTCTTTCCAATCATCATAATATCCAAAAAAGCGACCGGATTGGATCGTTGTGTCGTATACAACGGAATCTCTCGTGTAATACGTTACGCAAAGCCCCTCTAAACTAGCACCCCTAGCAATAACATTTGCTCCGATAACAATTACCTTCAGTGGTTTACGGTGGGTATCGAGATATTTTTGATAGCTAATCGTTTCTTTGCTGTCTGAGTTTAGGATACGAATATTGACTTCATGAATCACATCACCTGTTGTGGCATCCTTTTCTTCTTTCGTATGGAAATCATCTAAGAAAGCAACAATTTTTTTCCAAAGTTGAGGAAAGGTATAATCTACTTTATAATGAGGATTTTCAGATCCATTTTCTTTCATTTCTAACTCTTGTACTCTCTTTGTTTTTTCCTTTACTTGTTTCCATATTATTTTACATCGCTTGTAAAATTCTTTCTTTCCACTCTTTATTTCAGCTTTTTTCTCATCAATGTATTCTACAACCAATTTATGAATTTCCTTTTGCTGGCTAATGCTTTCACTTATATGAATTAACATAGAATGTGGATTTGACCATTTATCCAAGCCCAATTCTCGAAGTAACGCAACATCCAGTTCTCTACAAAGCCGTAATCCTCCGGTTAATATAAAAAGATCAATGGCTTCCTCTAATGATTTTGGCCTACCTTCAGTTGCAAATTTTCGGTTTTTATAAAAAGCCTTACTCGTAATGGACTCTTCATCAAACTGATCAATCTTATTCGTAATTTCAGTCAAAGGTAAGGGCTCAGCAGATCCCCCCTCCAATGGAAGGCCAAAGAAATCAAACTGCGATATATATTTCTTCCGCGGCTTTGAGTATAAAATAAAATCTTCTGTAAACAATTCTGGTTTAAACTCTTGTACCGTAGGGCAAAAGGGGTTGATAAGAACATTGGCAAAAGGGGTAGCAGATACCGCTAAGTATCCACAATCATCAAAAAAATCAACAACTTCGCGAATTAAACGATTACAGGTTGATGGTCCATCCTCTTCTTTTTTCCTTTTTGACTTACGTTTCCCTCCGTTTGTATTCAATGAGCTGTGATCACATTCATCATGAACGATTAATGCCGGCAGTTTATTGCCTGATGGGTTACCAAATGAATCAAGAATATTCGTCTTTAAAAAGTCAAGAAGTGCTTCCAAATTTGTCTTCGTGCTTTTTACAACAAAAACTAATGGTTCATTTCCAGTTTCATATGACTTACTCAGATTTTCAGGAGTCAAATCACCGTTCCTTTTCCCATCGTCCATTGTTGTGATCGGTTTGACAAAGGGTCGTTTGTCACGTAAATACTTTCCTGAGCCAATAGGTGTAATTCTACCATTAGTTTTCTTCATTCGCTCAAGCATTTTACGGTCAGTAGTCAGCCCTATAACCCCATATTCTTGTCTTTCCTGCGTTTGATCTCTGACAAATGAAGTTGCCCCAGCTATAATGATAACAATTTTTGTAGCAAGATCTATTGCCTTGGCAGACAAGGCCGTATATTTTAAAGTTTTCCCGGATTGTACATCCGACATTAATAAACCTTTTCTTTTTTTTCTTCGTTTTGTACTTCCTAGTGCCAATAATGTGACAAGTTTGTCTGTTAGTCGATCGAGTGTTAAATCATCATCATTCTCTTCACCAATGATTTCCTCTTTATCATAGCCTTTATCAAAAATGAGGTGCTCACACAATGATTGCCACATATAAAATTCCTGCTTTTCTAACCGTTCATACTCTTCGACATTATCATGTAACTCTTCTACGATCTCATCCGATAATAATGAAATGCCTATGTCCTTTTTTGATATGACACTTCTTGGGCCTTTTAAGAGATCAATGACATAATCAAAAAGATGAGGATTTTCCTTTAACACCTCTTCGTTTGAAACACCACTCATCCTACACACATAATCAAGAATAGTTTGAATCACTTCGTGAAGAAACTCATAGGTAACCCCCCCTTGTTCTTTTCGTGCCCATGATTTTGTTTCATCCACAACTTTTGAAACTATGTCATGATACTTCTTAATTTTTGTTGCACTCATAGGTTGAATCTCCCCTTTTTTATTAATTAATGTCATTATTTACTTTTCGGCCTAAAATATACTTTGAATTTTTTTAGGCCGAAAACCCTCGATAGAATCTAAAAGGCCATATATGTCCTTCAAAAATTCTTGGCAGGACCTAAAATATTTATAATATTTATGTATATATACATAAATATTATAAATCGTAGATACATAAGGGGTCTTTATTGTGCTTTTATAGGGGACAATCAGAAACTAAGTTTATTTCTAATAAAATTATCTGGCTATTTTTCTTCAATAACCTAAATTCTCAAGTTGTTAGCAAACTCATTACCTATTCCAGAAGATTAAATAAAAGAGTCTCTCATATTAGAAAGGCTCTAAACTCACTTTAAAATCTTTTACTTACCTTCAGATGTAAATAGTGAACAGCACTTCACATGTGTTGGGTACTTTTTGGTTTCTCAGATTATACTTTAATCACCTAGCCATAGTCCTCAATTCTGGCTTTACTTTTAACTCCCCCTTTACTGTCTTCAAACTGTGTTTCTTCAATAGCATAAATACCATGTTTTCTAATATTGGACATAAAAAACCTTCTAATCCAAATTGGAATCAGAAGGTTTAGTTTATAAACGAAGTTCATATAAATAATGAGTAATTTACCCTAGTAACAAAAAAGGGATATTCAATAAGAGTTCAACTCCTATCAAATACCCCTAACATTTTTTAAACATTGATTTAACAGCATTTCTACCGTTAAAAATAATTATGGAGACGGCGGGATTTGAACCCGCGTCCAGAAACTCTAACACTTAAGCTTCTACGCGTGTATCTTGCCTATTTAGATTTCGCGTAGCACTATGCCGACAAGCGGGCGTCATGTACGCTAACTTGGAAATCTCTTGCTGACAGCTCAAGTGGCACTGCCAACCGTATCCCACTAAGAGTGAGCTCTACCTAGCCACATGGGCGATGGATAGATAAAGCAGATCCGAGCTTACGCTGCGAATGCTAAGTTGTTGTTTGTTTTGCCTGTTATTATAAAGTCCGTTTTTGCGGAGCCGAGCCTCCGACGCGCAACTCAAGCTCAGACTATCCCTGTCGAATCCATAACGTCCCCGTTTATGGAATAATGTAAGCTTTGTTACATAGCTAACTATACATCAAAAATGGTCAATTTTCAAGTGATACATCTTTCCAATAATGGATACCCCTTATTGGTTGCGCTCCTTGAACGCTCTTTCCATATCACGCTTCGCTTCTTTTTTCTTCAACACATCTCGTTTATCGTAATCTTTCTTCCCTTTACCTAGGCCAATCAATACTTTTGCATAGCCGTTTTTCACATACATTTTTAAAGGAACGATTGTGTAGCCTTCTCGTTTTGTTTCGCCGATTAATGTATTGATCTGCTTTTTATGTAAAAGTAGTTTTCGAGATCGCAATGGGTCATGGTTGAAACGGTTTCCTTGCTCGTATGGACTAATATGCATATTGGAAATCCATGCTTCGTTATTACGAATACGTACGAATGCATCTTTCAGTTGTACTTTTCCGTTACGGATCGATTTTATTTCGGTTCCTTGTAATACGATACCTGCTTCGATTGTTTCTTCGATAAAGTAATCATGGCTTGCTTTTTTGTTCTGTGCGAGCACTTTATCGTCATGCTTTTTTGCTGCCATCTCATTCACCTCTTAAAGCTTACGAGGAGCGACTAAGCGCTCCTTTTATTTTTTCTTTTTTGGTCGTTTACGGCGTTGCGATTTTTTGGCAACGGATTCGTAAAATTTCTTTTTCTGTTTTACTTCTTTTTTCGGACCTGGCTGAGAAGAGCTTCTTCTTCCTGCGCCTTCTTTTTTCTTTGCATGAATTACTTTAGGTGCTTCTTTTCTCGTGCGGTGGAATGCTTTTTTCATGCCGACGATTTCAAAATCGATTGCTGATTCCTCTGGTTTTACTTCAGATACGCGAACCGTTACTTCATCCCCGATTCGGAATTGCTTGCCTGAACGCTCACCGATCATGATCATTTGACGATCATCGAATCGATAATAGTCATCGGTCATATTCGTTACGTGCACAAGTCCTTCAATCGTATTTGGCAGCTCGACGAATATACCGAAGTTTGTAACAGAGCTTATAATACCTTCGAATTCTTCCCCGATCTTATCGGACATGAATTGGGCTTTCTTCAGTGCATCTGTATCACGTTCTGCATCTACAGCACGACGTTCACGTTTCGATGTATGCTCTGCGATATCATCGATAATTGCTCCCCAATGATTGATTGTTGCGGAGCTTACATCTCCATTTACTAAATACGTTCGGATTAATCGGTGAACGATTAAATCGGGATAACGTCGAATTGGTGATGTAAAATGTGTATAGAATTCGGTAGATAATCCAAAATGCCCTAAACATTCCCCGTAGTATTTTGCTTGTTGTAGAGAGCGTAATAGCATCGTAGAAATGACTGGCTCTTCCGGCATACCTTCAATATTTTCAATAATTTCTTGTAATGCTTTTGGATGCACTTCATTGCCCGTACCTTTAACAACAAGTCCAAAATTCGTTAGGAATGCGAAAAAGCGTTGCAGTTTTTCCGGCTTAGGATCTTCGTGAATACGATAAATAAACGGAACGTCCATCCATTTAAAATGCTCGGCTACTGTTTCATTGGCAACAAGCATGAATTCTTCAATGAGACGTTCTGCAACAGTACGCTCGCGAGTGGCAACATCCGTTGGCCAGCCATCTTCATCTATGATAATTTTCGCTTCTTGGAAGTCAAAGTCGATTGCACCACGTTCTTGACGTTTTTCTCTTAGGATCGCAGCAAGCTCACCCATTAGTTCAAACATTGGCACCAATGGCTCGTAACGCTCGATTAACGCTGCATCTTTTTCTTCTAATATTTTAAATACATCATGGTAAGTCATTCGTTCGGTTGTGCGAATCACACTTTGGAAAATTTCATGCGATACAACCGTACCAGAGCCGTTAATGATCATCTCACAGGATAATGTTAAACGGTCTACTTGCGGGTTCAATGAACAAATACCGTTTGATAGACGATGCGGAATCATTGGGATAACTCGGTCTGCTAAATACACACTCGTACCGCGGTCATATGCTTCGCGATCAAGTGGAGAGCCTTCCGTTACATAATGACTAACATCCGCAATATGTACGCCTAGTTTATAGGTACCATCCGGAAGTTTCGTTACAGTAACGGCATCATCTAAGTCTTTTGCATCTGCTCCATCAATTGTGACGATTACTTCATCTCGTAAATCTCTGCGATTCTCCAAATCTTGCTCATCAATCTCATCTGGAACTGATTCTGCTTGGTCAATCACTTCTTGTGGGAAGTCGATGGTAATACCATGCTTATAAATAATAGATAGAATATCGACTCCTGGGTCATTTTTATGTCCAAGAATTTTCGTAACCATACCAGTTGCGGATTTTCTTTCATTTGGCCATTCCGTAATTTCTACGACGACTTTATGCCCTTCGATTGCACCTAACGTATCGCCTTTTGCGATAAACACGTCCATCGGTACTTTTTTATCATCTGGAATAACAAAGCCAAACCCACGATTGTCCTGGAATGTTCCAACGACTTGGGTAGTACCTCTTTGGGTAATTTTAATAATGGAACCTTCACTTCGGTCACCATGTGATTCACGGGATACACGAACGAGTACCTTGTCTCCGTTCACTGCACCATTCACTTCCGTCGGTGGAATAAAGATATCATCTCCACCCTCTTCTGGTGCAACAAAGCCGAATCCTTTCGCATGACCGATAAATTTCCCAACGACTAAATTCATTCGAGCCGGGGTACCATAACGATTGGATCTGGAGCGGACAACGAGCCCCGCATCTTCCATTTGAACAAGTGTTTTCACTAATTCTTTAAAATCATCCGCATCCACTAATCCAAAGTGCTCCTCTAGCTCTTTGGTAGTTAGTGGTTTATATTCTTCATCTCGCATTAGTTCTAATAATTTTTCTTTCATATTTTCCATGTTACATCCCTCCTTTTTCAGCGTGTGCACATTTGGTGTGTTTTACACATTCCAATCAAGCGACTCTAAAAAGTTTAATATATCTTCATGTAATTGTTCTTTTTCAGGACCAAGTGTAATGACATGCCCTGAGTTTTCATACCAATTGAGTTTTTTCTCTAATGATTCTGCTTGCTCAAAAATGGTATTTGCCGATTCAATATCTATTACCGTATCTTTCTTGCCTTGGGTGACAAGTAGTGGTGCGTAAATATGATCGACATGATCTCGAACATTATATACAAACTCTCTTAGCTCTGCCAGCGTCTCCATTGGAGTTTGGCGAATCGCCTCTACTTCTTCTTCTATTTGTGCTTCTGTTTTTCCTTCATATTTCTTATATTCTTTGGCATATTTTACGACACCTTCGAACATGACGTCTGTTGTTTTCATCGTCATTGGGGAACACATCGTGACAATTCCCTTAACAGGAACTGTATACCCCAATTTAAGTGAAAATACGCCTCCAAGTGAAAGTCCAGCTACCGCAATCTCTTCATAGCCTTCTGCTTTTAAACGGTCGTATCCACGCATAACATCTTTCCACCAATCTTTCGGACCGGTTTCAAGTAGCTCCTCCGGTGGAACTCCATGCCCTTTATAGTGCGGGGCAAGAGATGTGTATCCGTTTTTCTCCAAGAAACGTCCCAGCATGCGAACGTCCGATGAATTCCCCGTGAAACCATGTAGAAGTAATACTGCACGTTTTCCAGCTTCAAAGAAAAATGGTTTTGGTGTTGTAATTTTCATATTAAAATACCTCCAATCAACTATCCAAACTTAGTATGTAAAAGAAAACGCCTAACCAATCAGATGTCGGTCAGGCGGTTCGGTTCAACTCAATTATTAAAACTTTGTAACAGCAATTGTCAAAATAAAAAATAACACTGCAAGTGCAATCGTTATTCTATGTAACACAAGGTCCATGCCTCGGGCTTTTTGTTTTCCAAAAAGTTGTTCCGCTCCACCAGAGATGGCTCCTGAAAGACCAGCACTTTTCCCCGATTGTAACAATACAACAACGATTAATGCGAGCGATACAATGACAAGTAAAACCATTAGTAACGTATGCATTTGTTCCACCTCCTGATAAAACGTTCACAACATAAATAATTTTACCAAAAAGTGTGTGAAGTTACAACTCTTTAAGTAAATTAATCTATCTGATATTTTCCATTTTACTGGCTATTCCAACTAAATGCTTCAAAATTCCAACTAACCAGTCCAAATTTCCAACTATCTATTTTCTTAAGATGTGTACACCCATATATCCATAGAGGATATAAGGTCCATCACATCGAATATACATATATTAGAATTGATTAAACTAAAAGGAATGTTCATTGTGAAAAACAAACTAATCATCATCAGTACACTAATCACATTATGCTTAGCAGGATTCCAATATTGGATCACGCTACACATCCAAACGCAACTACCGTCTGAACAGTGGAGTCGGTCTATTCCCATTGACACCATGGAAAGTAATTTCTCCAAGCTGCAAAGCGTTCCGACTGAAAATGGCTATACATTGAGCTTGAGAGATTTGAAAAAGCTAATCGTGCTATCTTGTAATAGGGAGTTGGATTGCAAAGAAAAATGGACTATAGACAAGCTAAATACAAATGCAAACAGTTGGAGTGATGAAACAAACTCTTATTACATGAAAGATCACTCACTTATACATTGGAATAACTTAGACGGAGAAAAAACAATAGCTCAACATGTTATAGATTTCGCTAAGACAGAAGATACACTAGTATACTGGTCCGATGATCAGAAGATCTTCGTTTTAAACAGTCCTTCTCCTGAGGAAGAACACCAATTTCAAATGAGTGAACCTGTAAAATTTGCTCAGATTATAGACAATCAAATCTTCATAGTAACCAAAAATGAAAAAACACAGCTTTATACTTTACATAACTTATCTAATCAACCTAACAAACTTTTTCAATTTGAATTAAATGCAACAGAAATTCTTTCCTCGTTGCAAATTATCCAACACTCAGCTACTAATTACCTTTTATTATTGGACAAAAAAGTATCCGCTGGTGGGACAAGTACAAAGAATATCGAAACTGCATCCTTTAATCTAACTATGAATCAATCCCCTATTTTTAACGAATTATCTTTTGTTGAAAAGCAAACAGATTTGTCATTAAACTATATTCAAAATCCGGCTATTTCTTCTGGAAAACAAGGACCAATTATCACGTTTTCCTCAACATTCAATGATTCTTCTGGTGAAAAAGTTACGAAAGTTTTTGTAGGTGATTTTTCTGAAAAAATCATTCAAGCTAATGCTGTTACGAAATCAGAAAGTCGATATGAACGGCCTATTCTTTTGAATGAGCAAACAGTAGCTTATTTAAAAATGACCGGTACAAATCGATCTCTTGCCTATTCGTCTGCTGATGAGGAAATAAAACAAGCGAGTAGCGGGATTATGGAGGGAGATTATACAGCAGCAGGCTACACATTAATAGAAAAGTTATTTTATGGAGTTATACTTGTCCTGTTTTCATTAATTTGGATCATTATAACCTTACTCATAACCTATGGGACGTTACTTACTATGCTGAAGATGAAAGTTGCTCAATCCCATAGAATTGCATTCTTTGTTCATATAATTGCATTGCTTGTGATTCAAATATGTTTATTATTTAAATTTACGACTATCGAAAATCTCATAACCCGTATTCCGTTTATTACGGAAAATTGGCATTTTGTGATTTTACTGTTGGTCTCAAGCATTCTTTCCTTTGTTCCTTTATTGATGCTTCGTGAAAAGGTATCGGAAGATAATTTTAATATGTTTGTTGTTTATACTACATTTATGAACTTACTCATTTTATTTTTCTTAATTGGACCTTATCTGTTTTAACTGAAGCATCTGTTATATTTTGTAAATAATAAAAATTAAAGGAAACCCTAAAAAAATGGGTTTCCTTCATATCTTGATACTCATTCATGAAAATTTATACCATCCGAGGATTTTCCGCTTCCAGTCTATTCAACCAATTATGAACTAATGCATTAAATACATCAGTTTGTTCGATTTGTAGGTTGTGACCAGCCATATCAAGCACTGCAAAAGTTGCCCTTGGGTAATCTTCTATTAATCGCCATGCATCGTGGTATCCAACTACATTGTCCTGACGCCCTGTGATAATTAACGTGGGATACTCAAGTTTAGATGAAATATCAAAGGTAAAGCCATATCCATTTTGACGGATGCGGTTTACGAATTCATCATTTGTTTGTTTAGAAGGAAGTAATATTTCATTTCGAAACCTCTCCCATTCAGGTTGACCTTGTACTACCCCCATGGAGCAAAATTCATCAGCATCATTTATAGACAATTGTGATATTAAGTTGTTGTCTCTTTTTAGAACGGTCTGCTGTGGTACTTCCCTTTCATCGAAGTCGGGTATAGTCATTGGTGCCATCAGCAGTAATCCCCGAACTGTGTCCTGACGCAATCGGGCTATTCCTCTGGCAATGTACCCTCCATATGAATTACCACAAATAATAAACGGTTGACCAGGGATAGTCTCGTCCAAGAGACGCAATACCGCTTTTAAAATATCATCAGAGTTCTGAATAGATGGTTGTGACTTGGATTGCCCCATACCCGGTAAGTCTATGTATATTCTCTTCCAACCGTTTCGTTTCTCGAATAACGGTTCCATTGCATGTAGCATCACTTGATGGTCAAGTGTCCAACCATGCAACATAACGATGGGATATCCTTCTCCAATTACTTTATGGTAAATCGACATATATTCATTTCCCCTCTCCCTGTAAACCAAATGATTAACATGGACATTTAATCATTTCATACTTATCTTACAATTTTAACAAAGTTGAGTAAGGGTTACACGCTTTAAAATAGGCTAACTACAAAAAGCTACTTAACAGCAAAATGCCGTTAAGTAGCTTTTTTGATCATTATTTTAAGTTATAAAAAGTATCTTTTCCTAAGTATTGAGCAGTAATATCTAGTTGGTCCTCAATACGAAGTAATTGGTTGTATTTTGCTACGCGGTCTGAACGAGATGGTGCACCCGTTTTAATTTGGCCAGCGTTTGTAGCAACTGCGATATCTGCAATTGTTACGTCTTCTGATTCACCAGAGCGGTGAGAAATAACTGCTGTATAGCCTGCGCGTTTTGCCATTTCGATTGCGTCGAACGTTTCTGTTAAAGTACCAATTTGGTTTACTTTTACAAGGATCGAGTTTCCAACGCCTTGCTCAATTCCTTGTGACAATTTTTTCGTGTTTGTCACGAATAAGTCGTCTCCAACTAGTTGCACTTTTTTACCTAATTTTTCAGTAAGTAATTTATGTCCAGCCCAGTCGTTTTCATCTAAACCGTCTTCGATTGAAACGATTGGGTATTTTTCGCAAAGCTCTTCATACCAAGCTACCATTTCTTCTGAAGTTTTTACTACGCCTTCACCAGCTAAATGGTATTTTCCGTCTTCTTTATTGAATAATTCAGAAGCGGCAACGTCCATTGCAAGAAGTACTTCTTCCCCTGGTCTATAACCTGCTTTTTCAATCGCAGTCATGATCGTTGAAAGTGCTTCTTCGTTAGATTTTAAGTTCGGCGCAAATCCACCTTCGTCTCCAACTGCTGTGTTTAATCCTGCATCTTTTAATACTGCCTTTAAGCTATGGAAAATTTCAGCTCCCATACGTAATGCGTGACGGAAAGATTCTGCTCCGACTGGCATAACCATGAATTCTTGAATGTCCACGTTGTTATCAGCGTGTTCTCCACCATTTACAATGTTCATCATTGGAACTGGTAGTTGTTTCGCATTGAAGCCACCTAAATATTGATACAACGGAATATCTAAGTAATCTGCTGCTGCATGCGCAACGGCAATCGATACACCTAAGATTGCGTTTGCACCAAGGTTAACTTTGTTGTCTGTGCCATCTAGTTCAATCATTGCGTGATCGATTCCTACTTGGTCAAGTACGGAAAAGTTCTCTTCTAATTCTGCTGCAATGATGTTGTTTACGTTATCTACTGCTTTTAAAACACCTTTCCCTAGGTATCTTGCTTTGTCACCATCACGAAGTTCTACTGCTTCATATTCACCAGTAGATGCGCCAGATGGAACGATTGCACGACCAAATGCTCCGCTTTCTGTAAAAACCTCTACTTCTACTGTTGGGTTCCCGCGTGAATCTAATACTTCACGAGCTTGTAAATGTGTAATAATTGGCATTTTTAACTCTCCGTTTCGATTAGTGTTTTACCTGTCATTTCAGGTGGTGTTTCTATCCCTAACAAGTGTAACATGGTTGGTGCTAAATCGGCTAAAATTCCGTCAGAACGAAGCGAAATTTCTTTTTGGGTGACAATAACTGGCACAGGATTTGTCGTGTGCGCTGTCATTGGCTGCCCTTCTAACGTCGTTACCTCATCTGAATTTCCGTGGTCTGCTGTTATAATAGCACGTCCACCTTTTGCTAAAATAGCATCTACTACTTTTCCTAAACATTCATCCACTGCTTCAATCGCTTTAATCGTCGGTTCCAGCATTCCACTATGACCTACCATATCTGGGTTGGCAAAGTTTAAAATAATGGCATCGAACTTATCATTCGCAATTTCCGAAAGCAGTGCATCCGTTACTTCATATGCGCTCATTTCCGGCTGCAAATCATATGTTGCAACTTTTGGAGAGTTTATCAGAATACGCTCTTCCCCAGGGAATGTTTCTTCCCGGCCACCGCTCATGAAAAAAGTAACATGTGGGTATTTTTCTGTTTCCGCAATTCGAAGCTGTGTTTTCCCGTGCTTTGCGAGTACTTCTCCGATTGTGTTATACAAATCATTTTTTTCAAACACTACATCGGATACCACATCATCACTATAGTGCGTAAATGTGACGAACTTCAAGTTGGTCGGATGTTTTTCACTAAGCCTAAAGCTGTCGAATGTAGGTGTGTTCAGCGCCATCGATAATTGAATGGCACGATCGGGACGGAAATTAAAGAAAATAACCGCATCCCCAGAATCGATCGTGACAGCTTGTTTTGCATTTTCTTCCACAACAAAAGGTAAAACGAACTCATCTAAAATATCTTCTTCATACGATTTTAATATTCCAGCCGTCGATGTTTCGGCCGTTCTTCCGATTCCGTCTACTAGTGCTCGGTAAGTAAGCTCTACACGATCCCAGCGACGATCACGATCCATCGCATAATAGCGGCCACTAATAGAGGCAAATTTCCCGATACCGATTTCTTTCATTTGTTTTTCGGTTTCTTCTACAAAACCTACTGCCGTTTGTGGTCCAACATCACGGCCATCTAAAAATCCATGGACAAACGCTTCTTGTAGCCCTTGCTCTTTTGCTAGCTTGAGTAATGCAAATAAATGAGAATAATGACTATGAACGCCACCGTCCGAAAGGAGCCCCATTAAATGGAGCTTGCCTCCCGTTTGTTTGACATGCTCGATTGCAGCTAATAGCTTCGGCTCTAAAAAGAATTCGCCTTCTCGAATAGACTTGTGAATGCGCGTTAAGTTTTGGTAGACAATTCTTCCCGCTCCAATATTCAAATGCCCAACCTCGGAGTTCCCCATTTGTCCTTCAGGTAATCCTACAGCTTCTCCAGAGGCGATTAATGTAGCATTCGAAAAGTCTTTCCAATAACGATCATAGTTTGGTTTTTTCGACTGTGCTACTGCATTTCCGAATTCTTCGTGGCGCAGTCCGAATCCATCTAAAATGATTAAAGCTACTGGACTTTTAGACATTTTGTCCAGCCTCCAATAATTTTACGAAAGAGTCTACCTGTAAACTTGCTCCACCTACTAAAGCGCCGTCAATATGCTCTTTTGAAAGAAGCTCTTCAATATTTTCTGGTTTCACACTGCCGCCATATTGAATGCGTACGCTGTTTGCCACTTCTTCTCCAAATCCATCGAGAATGGTTTCACGAATTGCTTGGCATACCTCATTTGCATCATCCGCAGTAGCTGTTTTACCAGTGCCGATTGCCCAAATTGGCTCATAAGCGATAACGGAAGCTTCCACGTTTTCCTCTGAAAGCCCTTCTAAAGCAGCCATTACTTGAGCTGAGACAATATTTACGGTTTCATTTTGTTCACGCTGTTCTAACGTTTCACCTACGCAAATAATAGGAGTTAAATTATTTTCAAACGCAGCTTTTACTTTTTGTTGAACAGACTCATCTGTTTCATTGAAATATTGGCGTCTTTCCGAATGTCCGATAACGACATAGCTAACACCAAGATCTTGTAGTTGGTGTCCACTCACTTCACCAGTAAATGCACCTTCTTTTTCTTCATGCATTGTTTGAGCACCAACTGCCACAAACGAATCTTTTGTCGCTTGTACAAGCTGATCCAAAAAGATTGCCGGTGCACAAATAACCGCATCTACCTTGCTGCTATCTACTTGTTTGTCTTTTAACTGTTCTACAAAATCCTTCGCTTCGTATAGTGTTTTATACATTTTCCAGTTTCCTGCAATGATCGGTTTACGCATCTAAAATCTCCTCCATTACTTATCGTTTAAAGCGGATACGCCTGGTAAGTCTTTCCCTTCCATAAATTCAAGAGAAGCTCCTCCACCAGTAGAAATATGATCCATCTTATCGGCAACCTCAAATTTTTCAACAGCAGCTGCAGAATCTCCACCACCGATAATCGTATATCCAGCCGTTTCAGCCATTGCGTCCGCTACAGCTTTTGTACCATTCGCAAAAGCGTACATTTCAAACACACCCATTGGTCCATTCCAAATGATCAGCTTGCTATTTTTAATAACATCGGCATATAGAGCAGCCGTTTTCGGCCCAATATCTAATCCCATCCAGTCAGACGGAATTTGGTCTATTTCTACCACTTTCGTGTTTGCATCTTTTGAAAATTTGTCTGCCACGACTACATCGACCGGCATATAGAATGAAACACCTTTTTCTTTCGCCTTTTCAATGAAGCCTTTTGCCAATTCGATTTTATCCTCTTCTAATAGAGAGTTTCCAACATCATGTCCTTGGGCTTTCGAGAAAGTGTACGATAAACCTCCACCGATAATAATATTATCTACTTTATCTAATAGGTGATCAATAACACCGATTTTATCTTTTACTTTTGCCCCACCAATAATGGCAGTAAATGGACGTTCAGGAGTTGATAAAGCTTTTCCTAAAACATCTAATTCCTTTTCCATCAATAATCCAGATACAGCTGGCAATAATTTTGCAATACCTTCTGTGGTTGCATGGGCACGGTGTGCGGCACCAAATGCATCATTGACATACACATCTGCAAGAGTTGCGAATGCTTTTGCAAGTTCAGGATCATTTTTTTCTTCTCCTGCATGGAAGCGGACGTTTTCTAATAACACTACATCCCCATCTGTCATTGCAGAAACCGCTTGTTCCACTGCTTGTCCAATGGATTCATCTAATTTTGTTACAGGCTTATTCAAAAGTGTCGCTAAATGCTCTCCTACTTTTGTCAAACGTAGCTCTTCTTTTACTTCCCCTTTTGGGCGTCCCATGTGACTAGCTAAAATGACTTTCGCGCCTTGCTCGATTAAATAGTTAATCGTCGGTATCGCTGCTCGAATACGAGTATCATCTGTAATAGCTCCATCTTCCATTGGTACGTTAAAGTCTACTCGACAAAACACACGCTTTCCTTGTAAAGTTACATCGCTTAATGATTGTTTTTCCTTCATGAATTAAGCCTCCCAATTATGCCAATTATGTAAAAAAAGAAGGAGCAAAGGGTAACCCTTGCTCCTTTTACCCTCTTATATTATAGAGGTTATCTCTTACAAATTAAAGTCCGCGCTCAGCCATCAGTAATGCAAGGTCGATACAACGAGCAGAGTAACCTGATTCGTTATCATACCAAGATAATACTTTCACCATATTATCTCCAAGTACCATTGTAGAAAGTCCATCTACTGTTGATGAAGCAGTGTTTCCATTATAGTCAATTGAAACTAATGGAAGCTCGCTGAATGCTAAAATTCCTTTTAATTCATTTTCTGATGCTTCTTTTAAAACATTATTAATTTCTTCTACTGTTACTTCTTTATCTAGTTCCGCTACAAAGTCTACTAATGAAACATTAGGTGTAGGTACGCGGATTGCCATACCATCTAATTTTCCTTTTAGCTCAGGAAGTACTTTCGCTACTGCTGAAGCTGCTCCCGTTGTAGTTGGGATCATCGATTCTGCTGCTGCACGAGCACGACGGTAATCACTATGTGGTAAATCTAAAATACGTTGGTCATTTGTGTATGAGTGTACAGTTGTCATCATTCCACGTTTAATACCAAATTTGTCGGATAACACTTTTGCAAGTGGAGATAGACAGTTTGTCGTACAAGAAGCGTTTGACACAATATGATCTGTTGTTGGATCGTATTTGTCCGCATTTACACCCATAACAAATGTCGGCATATCATCTTTAGCTGGAGCAGATAAAATAACTTTTTTCGCACCTGCTTCAATATGTTTACCAGCTTTGTCTTTCGTGCTGAAAATTCCTGTAGATTCGATTACGATATCGATTTCTAGCTCTTTCCAAGGAAGTGCAGCTGGGTCTTTCTCTGCAAGAACGCGAATTTTATTACCGTTTACAATTAAGTATTCGCCTTCTGATGATACTTCTGCATTTAAAATACCGTGCACTGAATCATATTTCAATAGATGTGCAAGCATTGCAGCATCCGTTAAGTCATTAATGGCTACTACTTCTATTTCACTTTTTTCTAATGCTTCTCTAAATACTTTACGCCCGATACGTCCGAATCCATTAATCGCTAATTTTACTGTCATATTAAATTCCTCCTAATTGGTTTGTTTCATGATTTTCATCATTTCATTTGCTGCACCTTCATCTGTTACTAGCACAGTTTGCTCTGGTGCTTGTTTAAAGTAAGACAATAATGCTTTTGCTTTTTTGGCACCACCAGCAACTGCTAGTAAATGCTCTATATGTTGTAGCTGTTTTAACTGAATACCAATCGTTCGAATCCGGTGAACTGCTTCACCTTGTTCATTAAAATAATACCCAAATGCTTCACTTACTGAACCTTCTTTTTTTAGACGCTCGATTTCATGCTCGTTTGTGTTTCTTCTGCGAGCCATTTCTTCCGCATCGCCAATGCCGTGAATGACAATATTCGTTCTTTCGTAGAGATCCATCATTTCTTGTATGAAAGGCTCTTTCTTCATCGTAGTGTACGCTTCTTCACTCAAACTATCCGGCATATATAAGGTTCGGTAGGATCCATTCATTTTCCCCGCAAACAAGGACGCAATGGTATTAGCTTGAAACGAAACGTCTCTTCCAACTCCGCCTCGAGCAGCGATAAACAATAATTGTTTCCACTTGGTTGTTTCTTGTACAAAATTCGTAATGGAAGCAATCGTAGAACCGCCCGTGACAGCGACTATTTTTTCGTCCGTCAAAATACTTTCCAAATACTTCGCTGCTTCCTGTGACAAAAGCATGGTCGCATTCGTATTAGTATCTACATCTCCGGGAACAATAATTACTTCTTTTATGTGTAAATGTTTTGCCAGTTGTTGTTCAAGTTGTAATCTTCCTGACCATACTCTTACAACTTCTTTTAAGTCGATTAATAATTGTGTGCCTTTAGAAGTTATTGCAGCTCCGTCTCTTGAAATATCGATTAACCCTTGATTTCTCAAAGTATCTAATTCTTTTCGAGTGTCTCTTTCGGACAAACCTAGCTGTTCTCCTAAAACTCGCCTGCCAATCCCTTTTGTAAGTTGTATCGTTTGAAGTATTCGATACCTCTTTTGCAACAACTCACTCATTTCCGGTATTAGCTTTAGCTGAGCAGTGAGCAATGATTCCATTTTTCACTTCCTCATTGGTTATGACGTTTTTGTCCCACTTAGTTAAAAAATGTCCCACTTAGTTAAAAAAAAAGTGAATTTCTATAATTCATCATATAATATACTATGCAATTTTGCAATAATAGTGCATTACCTGTTGAGGGAAATCCTCCGCTGAATGGGGATCTTGCGATTTTGAGCATGTATCTTGCGATTCGAATGGGGTATCTTGCGGTTCGGAGGTTGTATCTTGCGATGCCATACTCCTATCTTGCGATTCCCAAAAACTACAAAAAAATCTGGTGCATTATTAAAGTAATGCATCCAGAATAGTTGGGTAATCCACTTGCCCATATTGAATTATTTCATTTTCAAATTCCACGACAGGAATCATCAGCATATATTTTTCATGAAGCGCATCATCTTCTTCGATGTTATACTCCTTTATTTCAAACGGTACATCCTCTTGCACTAGTTTCAGTACTATTCTTGCATCCTCACATAAATGACAGCCTGGTCTTGTGTAGAAATGGACAATCATTTTATAACATCCTCCCCAATAGCATTTATTCCATTTTAATAAAAGGTTACAATTAAAGCGATACTTTTTATTCGTTCCTTCGTCTATAGCAGTAAGGGGAGGTCAAGAGATGGAAATGGAACAGCTATACAAAGAGTACAGCGATCGAGTTTACAGCTATATATACTTTCTTGTCCGTCATAAAGAATGTGCCGAGGATCTTACGCAAGAAACCTTTTATAGAGCATATAAAGGAATGGCTTCTTTTCAGAAACAGGCTTCTACTGCCACTTGGCTATTAAAAATAGCACGTAATGTGACCTATGACTACTTTCGAAGGAAAAGAATTATCAAATTTTTCTCTTTTGAAAAAGCGCATGATTTGGAGACAAATGCATTAACGCCAGAGAACCAGTTGGAACAAAAGGAGCAACTTGTGAAAATGTATGATTCCTTAAGCAAGCTAAAAAAAGACTATCAGGAAGTCCTGCTGCTGCGCAAGGTACAAGAATGTTCGATTCAAGAAACAGCCTATATACTTGGCTGGACCGAGGCAAAAGTAAAGATGAAAATGGCCCGAGCATTTGAGGCACTAAAAAAGGAATTCCACCAGGAAGGAGGTCATGCAGATGGAACCATCAAAAGAATTCGATAAGCTTTTTGAGGAAATGAAAGAGGTAAAGCGTTCAGATAAAGCAAAGCAAAATACATGGCTTGCCTTGAAGGATAAAATAGAAACAAAGAGAAAACGCACGATATTTCCAGCGTTCATATCATTAGCAATTATAGCAATCGCCTCTTTTCTCTTCATTACTTTTTTGAATCCCTCGGAGACGGAGAAGTCGGCAGAACCTCTTTCCAATGAAGAGGTAATAAAAGCAGTTTTAGAAAGAGAATATAACGGTCCAAATATGGAAATTTCCCAGTTACTGAACGATTGGATGGACTTACAAAGCGAAACCGAAACGCAAAATCAAGAGGACTACAATCAACTACTGGAATCAAAGGAATACAAAGATTTCATGAATTATTATCCAGCCACTTTTGGTGAATACTTTACAGAGAATATGCTGACAAATGCGATCCGGGCAAATTTAGTATTCAAATATAATCACTATCTAATAGATAACGACATAGAAATGCAGCTAGAGAAAGTCAAAATTACTCAGGAAAAAGATCACCCAAATATCTATCGCCCCATCATAGAGGTTTCCTTAACAAATAACAAAGGACAGAAAATTTATCATACAGTGCGAGAAGAATTTATCTTTTCTAAAACAGAGCCCGGAAAAATCGGTGGCTATAATGGAGTGAAAGCTGGCGGTGGTATAGAACTTCGAGAAAAAATAGAAAACTTTCAAGCTTATGTTGAAAATAAAGAGGATGTGCGAACCCCATCGATTGATGTTTCCTTTGACACCCTTTGCTTCAATGGTAGTATGCCCGACCCAGACGGTACAGTAGAATTTAAGTCAGGTTGTACATCCGATAGATCCCAAATCAATTCTGTCATGACTATCATGGAGAATTTTTTTGTTAAAGAAGTATCAGAAAAAGAAAGTGGGGAAAGGGCAGCAGCTCTTCCTGAAATAGAAAATTATCATATTCACTTAACTAATGCAGTAGATAAAGAAACAATATTATATACTATTACGTTATACGAGGATGGAGTTTTCACGTTCTCTCCAGGCTTTAGCTTTGGAATTACTGGTGACATTACTACTGAATCGAAAGTTTTCTTTTATGAGGAGATCAAGCAAAGACTAGATGAATTTGCCGATAACGAATAAACAAAAAACCAACTAATCGTTGGTTTTTTCTTGTTGAACACTTGCTGATTTTAAAATAAACTCTACTTCCCCTTCATTCATGTTGCCTGTTTTTTGGAATCCGTAGCTTTCGTATAACTTGATAGCAACTTCATTATCTGGTTCTGTCGATAGATAAATTGTTTCACAGCCGTCTAGCTGTTTCATTTCGTCCAAGATCAATTGTATAGCCTCTCTGCCGTAGCCTTTTCCCTGACATGTATGATCAATCATTAAGCGACAGATCCAGTAATTCTTCGTATCCTCATCTAACCCATACATCGCAAACCCAATTACCTTGTCATCTACTTCAATGCCTTTAACAATCCATCCATTTTCGTAAATCGATTGCACGATTGATAACGCATTGGAGGCTACAAATTTTTCTATTACGGTTGCTTTTCCGTTCTCGTTCGTCGTTAAAAGAACGGTTCTTAACCAATTATCTTTATTAATCTCTACAAGTTTCAATCCCAAATCCCCCATTCCTCTCATCCAGATTATTTTATCAGGAATGGCAAATCAAACATATAACTACACGAAAAAAAGCCCCCAAAAGGGCTTTTTATTCATGATTTACCATTTGCGACCTGCTCCACCACCTCCGGAGCTACCACCACCGAAGCCGCCGAAACCTCCGCCTGAACTTCTTCCTCCAGAGCCTCCGAACCCGCCAAAGCCTCCTCCGAAGCTTCCTGGCCCAAACATGCGTGTAGAGCGTCTACCACCGGAGCCAGGTCTTCCACCACCGCCTCCGCGACCACCAGACATAATGGTGATAATCATATAAATCACGAAGATAACGATAATAATTGTGGAAAACGAAAAGCCTCCACCGGAAGCTGCTGGATCTTTCGGATCTTCTAGCTCCCCGTCCCAACCGTATTCTGTTGCAACTTCATTGTATAAAACTTGGTATGTGGAAAGAACTGCATCATCAACAGCTCCCTCGTTTAGAAAGGGTTTCGTATAGTCATCTAAAATTCTTCCAATTTTTCCATCAGGTAAAGCTCCTTCGAGTCCCTGACCTACAGTAATATAAACATCTCGATTCCCTTTCTTTGTTGGATCTGTTTCAATTACAAGTAACACACCATTATTCTTTTCAGGATCTCCTATCCCAAACTCTCGGATAACATCCACGCTAAACTGATTGACATCTTGCCCATTTAAAGAGTTGATAATCATAACGACAATTTGTGAGCCTGTCGCCTTATCTAATTTCAACCCAAGCGCTTCTACTTCCTGCTTAGTCGTCTCTGATAAAAAGCCTTCATAATCCTGTACATAGGACTCTCCAGGTATCGGCTTAGGTATATCCGTTGCTGCTACAGCTACGATTGGAACGAAAAGAAATAAAAGTAGCGCAGCTAGGAGCAGACGCGCAACTTTTTTCATTATTCTCCATCTCCTTCAAAGTCCACTACTGGAGCATCCTGTGCAGCTGCATCTGCTTTAAAATATTCCTTTTCATCAAAGCCAAAAATAGAAGCTACAATACTTCCAGGCATACGTTTTACTTTCTTATTGTAATCCGATACTACAGCATTATAGTCTTGCCTTGCTACAGACAATCGATTTTCTGTTCCCGCAAGCTCATCCATTAATTGACGGAAGTTTGCATCCGCTTTTAACTCTGGATAATTTTCTACCACTACTAATAATCTGCTTAAAGCGCCAGATAATTGGTCATTGGCAGCTGCTTGATCTTCTGGAGTAGACGCACCTGCTAATTTCGAACGAGCATCTGCGATATTGCTGAGTACTTCTTTTTCATGAGAAGCAAAGCCTTTCACTGTATTCACTAGGTTTGGAATTAAATCCAAACGACGTTGCAGCTGATTTTCTACTTGTGCGTATGCTTTATTCACATCTTCTTCAGCATCTACAAAGCTGTTTTTACTTGAGAATAAAACCACTGCAATGATCGCTATAATCACGATAATGATGACAAGCGGTCCTAATAATTTTTTCATTCTATTCACCTCTAACTTAAGTTTAATATTCATTTACCTTTAAAAAGCTATTGCGAAACATACCTTAACTTGTTCATTTCTTTTGATTAATATAAAAAATTTAGGGTAAGGATGAATAGACCGATCAATAATCGGAGGTGATTCACATGAATAGTATTAACAATCCGAATGATTCCATGCCAAAAGATGTAATCGATACACTGGAAAAGATTCAAGGAAGGTTTCCGGGAGCACGTCGCGCACATGCGAAAGGGTTGTTTTTCGAGGCAACGTTTACACCTAATGGGAATGCCATAGCCTATACAACGGCTGCACATTTGCAAAAAGAAGCCGTATCCAACTGTCCGGTTTTCGAACAGTCCACCAAACCCGACAGCATCCGATTTTCTTTCACCTTTTAAAGGTATGTCTGTGCAATTTCATTTACCAGATGGAACTGCAAGTCATCTAATTAGCACCACCATACCTATTTTCATAACAAAAGATCCAAAAACCTTTATAGATATGTTGAAAATTTTAACGGCAACTAAAACCGGATTGGACAAAGTGGATTTAGGAATAGGTGTGCTGAATATTATAAAAAAGTACCCAGAGAGAAAAAATATCTTGCTTGCTCTGCAAGAACAATTTAAACAGCCACCCATAAGCTATGCGTTGCTCCACTATTACCCAATACACGCATTCTATTTTGTCAATCAAGATGGAAAACGCCAAGCGATAAAATATGAATGGCAGCCTGTACAAGAAAAAGAAGCTTGGCTGGAGAAACCAGCAGCAAAAATAACATCTCCCGATTATCTCGAGGAAGATCTTCACGAGAAATTTAAAAATGGACCAATCTCTTTTAACTTAGTCATTCGTTTAGGCACAGAGGATGATGCTACGGATGACCCAACAGTTGATTGGCCAGAAGACAGGCAACAAATAATAGTTGGTCAATTAACATTAAACAAAGCTCTGTTTCCGAATGAGCCCATTTTGTTTGATCCGACTATAGTGACAGAAGGAATCGAGCTCACTGCAGATCCTATTCTTCACTTTCGTCATGATGCCTATGCGGTCTCTTATGATCGCCGTAAGAAAAATGAATAGAAAAAAACACCTGAAGCATGGAAATCATACTTCAAGTGTTTCTGTATTGCATTTTATAAAATTGATAAAACGCCCCCGGAGGGAATCGAACCCCCATCTCAAGAACCGGAATCTTACGTCATATCCATTAAACTACGGAGGCAAGCGACTAATCTATTATACAAATGATTTATAAATATTTCAACTTAACTTTTTAATGCTTAATATTTGACCTTCCTTGACCTTAATGTGTATGATAAAGTTACAGCTGAGATATACTTTTCAGTAATCAAAATAGACAATACCACCTTTGAAGGAGGCAATCAGGATGAATTTAATTCCTACAGTAATCGAACAAACAAATCGTGGAGAACGTGCGTATGATATTTATTCACGATTATTAAAAGACCGAATTATTATGCTTGGAAGTGGCATTGATGACAATGTAGCTAACTCAATCGTTGCACAGCTTCTATTTCTAGAAGCAGAAGATCCAGATAAAGATATTTCTATCTACATTAACAGCCCAGGCGGTAGCATTACAGCTGGTATGGCAATCTACGATACAATGCAGTTCATCAAACCAGATGTACAAACAATTTGTATTGGTATGGCTGCTTCTATGGGAGCATTCCTTCTTACAGCTGGAACACCTGGAAAACGCTATGCGCTTCCAAATGCTGAAGTAATGATTCACCAACCACTTGGTGGAGCTCAAGGGCAAGCAACAGAAATCGAAATTGCTGCAAAACGTATTTTATTCTTACGCGATAAATTGAATAAAATTATTTCGGAGCGCACAGGTCAACCTATCGAAATAATTGCAAGAGACACAGATCGCGATAACTTCATGACTGCTGAACGTGCAAAAGAATATGGTTTAATCGACCACATCATCGAACGCAGCGAAATGAAAAAATCATAATGAAAATTGTACCCAAGGGAATTTTACTTTCCTTGGGTATTTTTTATTGGGTGAGACTTAAAGCCTCTTATGTGGAAAAGCATAATTTAAATACGCGCAACGTTGAAGTCCATTTGCGCAATGTTCCTCTTCGAACACGCAACGTTATTATCGCTACTCGCAACGTTATAGCACATACGCGCAACATTCCCCTTCAAATGCGCAACGTATTGGTAGCCAAGCCACAAAAAAAGCCATCCCCGAGTCCAACTTGACCGAATGGGACAGCCCTTTGTTTTTATTCTTCATTGGCGATAAATTTTGCTAATGTTTCTACCGCTTCATCCTCGTCTGAGCCTTCTGCGCTTAAGTTTACCGTTATTCCTTTGCTTATTGCTAAGCTCATGATTCCCATGATACTTTTAGCGTTTACTTTTTTCTCATCTTTTTCTAAGTATACATCTGCAATATAACGATTTGCCTCTTGTACAAATAACGCTGCTTGTCTTGCTTGTAATCCCGAGGGTAATTTCACTTCGACTTGTTTTTCTGTCATCAATATACGCTCCATTTCACTAAATTGTTTCGCCTCTACGAAGTGCATCTGCGATTTCATCTATTTTTCGTAATCGATGGTTAATACCGGATTTACTAACATTTCCAGTGGAAACCATTTCCCCTAATTCTTTTAATGTTACATCTTGATATTCAACACGTAAACGTGCAATTTCCCGAAGTTTGTCTGGTAATTGATCGAGACCGATCGAACTTTCTATATAACGGATATTCTCTACTTGGCGAATAGCTGCACTAATTGTCTTGTTTAGATTAGCCGTTTCACAGTTAACTAAACGATTTACGCTATTTCGCATATCTCTGATAATGCGGACATCCTCAAATTTCAATAAGGCACTGTGGGCTCCTGCGATGCTTAAGAAATCAGAAATTTTTTCTGCTTCCTTTAAATATGCAACGAAGCCTTTTTTCCGTTCAATCGTTTTCGCATTCAACTCAAATCCATTCATCAAATCTACTAGTGCGTCACTATGCGTTTTGTATAACGAATAAATTTCTAAATGATATGAAGACGTTTCCGGATTATTAACAGAACCTCCAGCTAAAAACGCACCTCTTAAATAAGCGCGCTTACAGCAATTCTTTTTCACTAACTCTTTTGAAATAGAATATTCAAATTGAAAATGGTCCTTCAATATTTGTAAATCCTCTAATAACTCTTTCGCTCCATCTCGGATACGACAAATATACACATTATTTTTTTTCAATCTCATTTTTTTTCGAACAAGCAACTCTACTTGATATGGATATAACGATTTTATCAGTGTGTATAACCTTCTAGCAATTGCTGCATTTTCAGTTTGTACATCTAAACTAAGCGATTTATTGCTAAATGAAAGCGATCCGTTCATTCGAATAAGTGCGGATAGTTCAGCTTTTGCACAACATGGTTTGGACTCTTCCTGCGTCATTTCTTTTTTTGTTTCAGAAGCAAACGACATAATCCGTTTCCCCCTTTCTTGCTAATGATTACTTTCACTTGTTGAGAATTCAACTATAATCATTTACGCATATTCTACTAGCCATTTCGCTACTTTCATCGCATCATGACGCACTGCGCCACTATGGACGATGGAAATGTCTTTTTTCACAACTTCTAAGTTTAATGTTTCTAGTTGCTCTATATCTATTTTGACAGGTGATGCTTTTTCCTGCTTGTATAAATATTGTACATTTTCAGGGATCTCTTCATTACTTATTAAAACCACATCTAAGAAATTCTCACCAACATGATCTATTAAAGCATGAACATGATCAAATGCAGTATAGTCACTCGTTTCCCCGGCCTGTGTCATTAAATTACAAATATAAACCTTCTTCGCTTTTGAACAGATAATTGCCTCTTTTATACCTTCCACCAATAAATTCGGTAAAATACTAGTATATAGACTTCCAGGTCCAATTGCGATAATATCGGCTTCCCGTATTGTATTAATTGTTTCTGGTAACGGTTTCACATCAGATGGCGAAATAAAGACCTTCTCTATTCTCTTTCCATATGATGGAATTTTAGATTCTCCACTTACAATTTTTTGATCTTCAAATTGTGCATGAAGAGTCACTATTTGATTGGCTGCAGGAAGAACCTTCCCGTGAACCTTTAATACACGGCTCATCTCACTAATGGCATTAGCAAAATCACCTGTAATAGAAGTTAACGCTGCTAGCATTAAGTTACCTAAAGAATGGCCTTTCAGCTCTTCTGATTTAGAAAAACGATACTGGAACATTTCTTCCACTAAAGGTTCTACATCCGATAGTGCTGCCAATACATTTCGAACATCTCCAGGTGGTGGAATATCATAATCATCCCGTAATCGACCAGAACTTCCACCATCATCTGCTACAGTGACAATTGCTGTAATGTCGAGTGGGAATTTCTTTAAACCACGAAGCAATGTAGATAGTCCCGTACCACCACCAATAATAACTATTTTCTTACGGTGTTTTGTACGCTCCATTCCTTCATTCCTTTCTTATCGTTACATCTCTATGTGTAATAACCGTTTTATCATCTGCTTTTAATAGTTTACCAAAGTATTCAGCTAAAGTAACGGAACGATGTTGACCACCTGTACAACCAAAAGCGATAATTAGCTGCGTTTTACCTTCTCGTTTATACTGCGGAATCATAAATAAAAACAAATCCGTTAACTTCTCGATTAATGTCTTTGTATCTGCCCATTTTAATACATAGCTAGATACCTCTTCATCCAGCCCTGATTTCGGTTTTAGTTCTTCTATATAGAACGGATTGGGAAGAAATCGAACATCAAACACTAAATCGGCATCGATCGGGATACCATGTTTAAATCCAAATGACATTATATTCACAGTAAATACTTTACTACCTTTTGACGAAAATTCATCTTGTATTTTTTCCCTTAACTGGCGGGGTTTCATCGTAGATGTATTATAAATAAATTGAGCTCTTCCTCTTAACTCAGAAAGTAACTCTCTTTCTTTTTTTATACCATCTAGCGGTAGCCCGGAATCTGCTAGTGGATGAGAGCGTCTAGTCTCTTTATATCTTCTAACTAATACTTCATCTTTTGCATCTAAGAATAATACTTTTGGAGTTATCGTTGTAGCTTCTTGCAGCTGATTGACCGATTCCACTAAAGAATGGAACATTTCTCCCCCTCGTAAATCCATTACTGCTGCGATATTTCGAGGCTGTTTATTGGAATCGATCATTAGCTTAATGAATGTACTTAAAAGCTCTGGTGGCAAATTATCAATACAATAATACCCAAGATCTTCAAAACTCTGAATGGCAACTGTCTTACCTGCTCCAGACATTCCTGTAATAATGACCACTTCAGTTTCTGGCTTTTGCGTACTATCCATTGTATATTTCTCCCTCCGATGATTGCTGAATCGTTTCTGTTATCAATGAAAAATCAGGTGTGTAAACGAATGTTCCATATTGCATACCTTTTTCTTGCACAGCAAATAACAAATTTGTTCGATCGCCTTCAGCCATTGGAAGCGTGTGTAAAGCTTCTACTGGATGCCATTCTAAAAGACCTTCTCTTGTTTCATGAAATGGTGTACCTTCCAAATCCTTCGCAACAAATGTGAATAACATCCACTCATCTATTTGTTTGCCATCCTCTTCGATCACCATCGTGTATATCCCTTTTAAATGCGGTTTAATAGGTTTAGCATTCGTTTCCTCGGTAAACTCTCGAATTGCAGAAACGAGGATGGATTCTCCTGATTCCATCTTCCCGCCCGGAGCAACGTACCAGTTTCTCCTAGGCTTTTTTAATAAAAGAACTTTGCCATCTTTGCATATTAGTAAATTTGCGATTCTTTGCACGAATTGTCACTCCACATCTATCATGTGTTAATAATTTTATTATACATTAATTTTCACAAAAAGAGGCTGCTTCACGATTAAAATCGCGAAACAGCCTGTTCAACTATTTCTTATATAAAAAGGGGGGTCAATTTATATTTCTAACTATACGCTATAATTGTTTCAAGCAGGTTACAAATCGATTAAGAAATAATTAAATCAAGCGTTCGTCGCTGTCTTTTCTTTTACATTTTCAATATAATGTTGTGCCGCTTGTGCCGCGATACTTCCATCCCCAGTAGCCGTAACAATTTGACGTAGCATTTTATCACGCACATCTCCTGCACCAAAAATTCCAGGTACAGCTGTTTCCATTCTTTCGTTCGTTACGATATATCCGTTTTCGTTTAAAATTCCTAAATTCGAAAATGGTTTTGTTAATGGAAGCATTCCAACATATACAAAAACTCCATCTGTTTGGAATTCTCTTTCAGAGCCATCTACAGTTGAAACTAATGTTACGCTTCCTACTTTACCTTCTTTACCGTGAATTTCTTTTAACGTTGTATTCCAGATAAAGTCGATTTTTTCGTTTGCAAATGCTCGGTCTTGTAAAATTTTCTGTGCACGTAACTGATCACGACGGTGAACAATCGTTACTTTATCCGCAAATTTAGTTAAAAATGCACCTTCCTCAACAGCGGAATCTCCTCCACCTACTACTACGAGGTTTTTCCCTTTAAAGAATGCACCATCACAAACTGCGCAATAACTTACACCGCGTCCACCAAGTTCAGTTTCTCCGGGAATACCCATTTTTTTATACTCTGCACCGGATGAAATAATAACTGCAAGTGCTTTATATTCTTTACCGCTCACTTTTACTGTTTTATAAACTTCTCCATCGACGATTTCAGATACGTCTCCATATGCATATTCTGCACCGAATTTTTTCGCATGGTCGAACATTTTTGTGGAAAGCTCCGGACCTAAAATCGTTTCAAAACCTGGATAGTTTTCGACCTCTTCTGTATTTGCCATTTGTCCACCTGGAATACCACGTTCTATCATTAAAGTAGAAAGATTCGCACGAGAAGTATAAACAGCGGCAGTCATCCCTGCAGGACCTGCTCCAATTATTATCACATCATAAATTTTTTCATCAGTCATCTGACATTCCTCCTACATTGCTTCTACCATCAATCTATAGGATTTTTATACCTGCTTCAACTTTTATGCCTATGCGTCAAATAATGGCAAAAATTGCATAAGTTCATTTACATATTTCGTTAGGGTAGAAGTTGTAATTCCGTATTCTTCTGCATATTGCTTTTTTGTTACATTTTTCTTTCTGGATGATTCAAACATATATTCCGTTGCAGCCGCAAGTGCTCGTGGATTTTTAAAGCCGTACGCCTTTTTTAACGCACGTTCCACTAACACAAACCACATTTGAAATAAAAATGTAGCAGATTGTTCTAAAGGCTTGTGTTTTTCATAAAGTAAGTCCGTAGCAGCAATGGCTCTTAAAAAAGCTTTCTCCGCTACAGATTTTTCGTTAAATGAATGCCCTAAAGAATTTGCCAAAAATAATTTTTCCATTGTCGTCAATTCTTCTACTACAATCCATTTTGGATGGGAAATAATTTCTTGACGGTGCGCTGATTTTCCCAACAGATAAAAACCTAATATTCGCTCACTCACATGTTGGTTTTGTAGCTTTTCTAAAATGAATTCCTTTTGGTTCTCCATCTGTGATTCATCTAGATCTTTTATATGTGGTAACCAAGGTTCAAATCCTGCTTTTTCTGGATCTAATTTTAATAATGTATTCCAAGCGCTTTTCGCAACTTCTTCATGTCCCGAAAAATAGGCAGAATGAGATAACCAAAAATAAAAACCTGGATCCCCTTCAAATCCTTTGCGTTGCAAACTTCTTAACCATTTAAATGCTTGTTCGTATTTGCCGATAAGTGCAAATGTAGCACCTAATTTATAACGATGCTCGATGAAATAAGGATTAATTTTAGATAAAAATTCAGTGATTTCTTCTAACTCTTCCGTATTTTTTTCATAATAATAAATAACGGCTAAATTACAGAGCGCGTGAATATTACCTCTGTTTTCCCTTAATACTTCATGAAGTAGCGCCTTTGCTTGCTCCTCTTCCCCAATATAAAAATAGGCAAGCGCCAAATTATTAAATGCTGCCCAAAAATCAGGATATTGCGTAATAATGTCTTCTAGCAATTCAACCGCTTCTGGAAATTTCCCTTGTTCCATTAACCGACGAGATTTTTCCTGTAAAAAAAGAGCTTCCGAGGACGGTGCATCCACTTGAAGAGAAAGAACATCTTCCTGCTCCGTGAAATCTACTATTTCCATCGCATCCTCTGTATATTCTCCGTTTATATTCATCTCTAAATATTTTTTGGCAAAACGATTCGCATCCATAAAATTTCCTATATGAGCGTTCACCTCTGCCAAAAAGAAAACGATTTCTGGGTCACTTGGGTTGATCGTATAAGCATGTCTCAAAAGTTCATGCGCTACATCGAATTTATCTAATTCCATTTGTAAAATGGCATATTGCATTAAAATAACTGGGTCATCAGGGCTTAAATCTACCGCTCTTTTTAAATATTTATGAGCTTTCTCATATTTTTCTTTTTGTAGCTCATCTAAAGCTTTTTTATAGTAATAATCGCCCGTAGGCAAAAATGAAATAATATTTTCCTTAAAAACCTTTTTACTTTTTTTATCCAAGATAATCCTCCGAAAAATAATAAGGAACGTCGAAAGCGTTCCTTATTAGTATAATCTTCAGTATATCATAAAGTATTATTTTTTATCGGCTTTCTCTTCATGTCTTTTTTGGAGTACTTGTAGCAAATCATAAAAGTTGACTTGTTGATTTTGTAATAGGACGAGCAGGTGATAAATTAGATCTGCCGCTTCCCATTTCAACTCTTCTGCATCATCGTTTTTAGAAGCAATAATAACTTCGGCAGACTCTTCCCCCACTTTTTTACAGATTTTATCTACGCCTTTTTCGAATAGATACGTCGTATACGCTCCTTCTGGCATTGTTTGCTGTCTTTCCTTAATCGTATTAATAAGTGAAGTGACCACATTATATCCAACTGTCTCGTCAAACTTTTCTAAACTGTTATGGAAGCAAGTATCCTCCCCAGTATGGCAAGCAGGTCCAGTAGGTAAAACTTCTACCACTAAAGCATCTGAGTCACAGTCCGTACGAATAGATACTACTTTTTGTGTATTTCCCGATGTTTCTCCTTTATGCCATAATTCTTGTCTACTTCTGCTGAAGAACCATGTTTCTTTTGTTTCTACTGTTTTGTTATACGATTCCTCGTTCATATAAGCGAGCGTTAGTACTTCACGTGTTACGGCATGCTGTACAATTACTGGGATAAGTCCATTGTCATCATATTTTAAGTTGGTCATTTCACTTCGACTCCTCTTTCACGTATGTAATTTTTCACTTCAGCTACACTCGTTTCTTTGAAATGAAAAATGGAGGCTGCAAGCGCTGCATCCGCATTTGCTTCTGTAAAAGCCGCCAGTATATGTTCGACATTTCCAGCTCCACCACTGGCAGTAACAGGAATGGAAACAGCTTCCTTCACTTGTTTCGTAATCTCGATATCATAGCCATCCTTTTCCCCGTCACGATCCATGCTTGTCAGTAAGATTTCCCCTGCCCCAAGCTTCTCTACTTCTTTCGCCCAGTCTACCGCTTTCCAGTCCGTTTTCTTTTGACCGCCATGTGTGTAGACGAACCAGTCCTGCTCTTCCTCCGACCACTTCACGTCAATAGCAACGATAATTTTATTGGAACCGAAAGCTTTTGCACCTTCTGTAATAACAGCAGGATTGCTTATTGCCGCACTATTGATGGATACTTTGTTTGCACCAGCATCCAGTAGCTGTTGCATATTTTCCGTAGTACGAATTCCCCCACCGACGATTAATGGGATAGAAATTTGAGCTACTGTTTTTTTCACTGCTTCTAGCATCGTATCACGACCTTCCACAGACGCAGAAATATCTAAAAATACGAGTTCATCTGCTCCTTCTTTATCGTAGAATGCAGCTAACTCCGCTGGATCTCCAGCGTCTCTTAGTCCGACGAATTGAATTCCTTTTACAACACGCCCATCTTTCACATCTAGACATGGGATAATTTTCTTTACCATTTTGTAACCTCCTGTAATGCTTCTGTCAATGTGAAACGGTTATTGTATAATGCTTTTCCTGTAATGACCCCACGCACAGTCGTATCCTTTGCCAGTTTTGCTACTTCTCCTAAATCTTCTAGTGAGCTTATTCCACCTGAAACGATTACGGATAACCCTGTTGCCTGTGCAAGCTCTTTGTTTGCTTTTAAATTTGGCCCTTGAAGTGTTCCATCGGTTGCGATATCTGTAAAAATAACATGCTTAGCACCTTTGGAAGCAAAATACTGACCTACTTCTATAGCAGATTGAGAAGATGTCTCAAGCCAACCATGAGTCGCTACCATGCCGTCTTTTGCGTCTAAACCGATGACGATTCGGTCACCGCCAAACTCTTCTAACAATTCTACTACTAGCTCTGGCTTTGCTATTGCAAGACTTCCGATAATGACACGCGTTACTCCGTTCGTTAAATAAAAACTCACATCTTCCTTTGAACGAATACCTCCACCAATTTGCACGCTGACAGGAAGCTCCTTAGCGATTCGGATAACTTCGTTTGCATGGATCTTCTCTCCATCTTTTGCACCATCCAAATCGACTAGATGAATCCAAGTCGCTCCTTCATCTGCAAATTTTTTAGCCATATCAAATGGCGAATCACCATAAATTGTTTCTTGCTCATAATCTCCTTGATATAAACGGACACATTTTCCACCTTTCATATCAATTGCTGGATAGACTTGAATGGACGTCATTTTATTTCCCCCTATTAATCTGTCTAGTCTTCAGCGCCTTGCTCCTGCGCACAGCTCGTCGCAGAAGAACGTTGCCCCTCGGGGTCAAATGTGAAAAAGCTGCTCCTGCGCAAGCTCGTCGCAAACAAAATAGCTTGTGGTGGCTGGGGAGCTACCTCCTTGGCCCGCACGATGCGGGTTATGTCTGCCTTGCCACACGATGTGGCGCACTTGGCAGACCTACCCCGTCCACATTTGCCTGTCAGGGCAGACATAGGCGATTCCGCTTTTCTTATGTAAGCAGTCCTTTTGTCGAAGGTACACCCTTCACTCGTTCATCTTTTGTAATCGCATCATCAATTGCACGAGCTAGTGCCTTGAAAATAGCTTCAATCATATGATGTGTATTGACTCCGTAGTGAACGATTACGTGTACATTCATCCGTGCTTCCAGTGCAAATTTCCATAAAAATTCATGTACAAGCTCCGTATCAAAATTCCCAACTTTTTGCGTAGGAAATTGAGCGCGGAATTCTAAGTGTGGTCGGTTTGAAATATCAATTACTACTTGTGCTAATGCATCATCCATTGGCACAAATGCGTTTCCGTATCGTTTAATGCTTTTTTTATCTCCTAGCGCTTCTTTTACTGCTTGACCAAGTACGATTCCGATATCCTCTGTTGTATGGTGGTCATCGATGTGTGTATCGCCATTTGCTTTGATCGTTGCGTCAAATAAGCCATGCTTTGTAAATAAATCAAGCATATGATCCATGAATGGAACGCCCGTATCAATTTCCGCTTTTCCTTCCCCATCTAAATCGATTTCCACCCACACTTTTGTTTCATTGGTCATTCTGTCTATTTTCGCCGTTCTTTTATTTGTCAATTTAAATCCCCCTTCTCCCAACTTCTCGATTCGACCGAGCGTGCATGTCCTTCTAATTGTTCCAGTCTTGCAAGGCGTGCTATTTTTGGATATTGCGCTTGCCACATTTCTTCTGAATAATAGACAACGCTCGTTTTCTTTACAAAATCATCGACGCATAGTCCGCTTGAAAAGCGTGCTGTGCTATTAGTAGGTAACACATGATTCGTACCAGCAAAATAATCTCCAACTGGTTCACTGCTAAATCTACCGATAAAAATGGCGCCGGCATGATTGATTTTTTCTGAAACTGCTTCTGCATGCTCCGTCATAATTTCTAAATGCTCTGGTGCAAGCTCGTTAATTGCTGATATAGCTTGTTCTAATGTCTCGGCAATATAAATACATCCGAAGTTTTCAATAGAAGCTCTAGCTATTTCTTCTCTAGGAAGTTGTTTCAATTGGTTTTCCACTTCTATTGCAACTTGCTGTGCTAGTTTTTCACTCGTTGTCACTAGCACTGAACACGCAAATCGGTCATGCTCCGCCTGCGCCAATAAATCCGAAGCTACCTCGTCTGCATAAGCCGTATCATCCGCAAGTACCGCTATTTCACTTGGTCCTGCAATCATATCGATCGCAACTTTTCCAAACACTTCCCTTTTTGCAAGTGCCACGAAGCTATTCCCTGGACCTGTAATTTTATCCACCGCTTTAATTGTTTCAGTTCCGTAAGCTAGAGCTGCAATTGCTTGCGCTCCACCTACCTTATAGATTTCTGACACACCAGCAATACGAGCTGCTACTAATACAGATGCTGGTAGCTTACCATCTTTTGATGGTGGTGAAACAATCACTACCCGTTTCACCCCTGCTACAAGTGCTGGGATTGCATTCATCAACACGGACGAAGGATACGCTGCTGTGCCTCCAGGAACATAGAGCCCTACCGCATCAAGGGCTGAAATTTTATATTGAATATAAGAGTTCTTAGCTAATGGGAAATCTATATTTGGTCGTGCTTGCTGTGAGTGAAATAAACGGATATTGTTAGCCGCTTCTTCTAAATCTTCAATCAATTGCGGGTCGAAGCTAGCGAATGCCTCATCCACTTCTTCTTTGGTTACTTGTAAAGAAGCTAGCTTAGCACCATCCCATTTTTCTGTATAAGCAAAAAGGGCTTCGTCTCCCTTTTGTTTCACTTGCTCAATTACCTCACGCACCGTCTCTAAGTGATTTTCATTTGCCTGTTCCACAGAACGTTGCAAGGAAATTGCATTTGTAAGCTTTTCTATTTTCATAGGGCTCCCCTACCTTTTGACCAATTCGTTTTTTAATTGTGCAACAAATGCACGAATCCGTTCACTTTTCACTCGATAACTTACAGGATTGACGATTAAGCGAGAAGATATATCGACAATTTTTTCATATTCGACTAACCCATTTTCTTTTAATGTTTGACCAGTGGAGACAATGTCAACGATGCGATCGGCTAATCCAATCATCGGCGCCAATTCAATAGAACCATTAAGTTCAATAATTTCCACTTGCTCTCCCTTTTCTTTATAAAAGTTCGTCGCAATAGTCGGATATTTCGTCGCAACTCTTGGTGCTATTTCGTTCATCATCGTATTAGGTAGTCCTGCTGTTGCAATATAACAATTACTAATATGCAAATCGAGTAATTCATGAACATCGCGTAGCTGCTCTAATAGCACGTCTTTCCCAGCAATACCGATGTCAGCAACTCCATGTTCCACATAAACTGGAACATCCATTGGCTTCGCTAGTATAAATTGTATTCTTTCCTCTGGTGCCTCGACAATCAGCTTTCTAGAGTCATTAATCTCTTTTGGAAGATCAAACCCAGCTTCTACAAATAATTCATATGCTTCTTCGAAAATACGCCCTTTCGGCATTGCAATTGTTAACTCATTCACGTAAAGAACCACCTTCTGAGACAATTAGTACTTCATCAAAACTTTGTTTATACACATCCAAATCATGAACACTTTCTATATATTGAAGCGTTACACGTTCCGCATTGTTTCTTCTTGCTTCCGCAAGTACATTGGCCTTCAAATAAGCACCTTCTGTAAATAATAGAAGCGTATGCTTTTCTTCGACATCCCTTTTCGGCAACACTTCCAAAAGTCTGTCTACTCGTATACCAAATCCCGTAGCCCCTACTTGCTCATCGAACTGCTTGAATAATTCATCGTATCTTCCACCGTTTCCAATCGGGAAACCACTTCCAGCCGCATAAATTTCAAACAACATGCCTGTGTAATAACTCATATGACTAGCAAGTGAGAAATCGAAGGAGACAATGGATGGATCTTTTAATTGAAGTTCCAATAAGCGCTTTAACTGCTCCAGCTGATCGATCAAATATTGCTGTTCATTCGTTAAATAGGCTCGGAAGTTTTCAAATACTTTAAAGTCAATCGTATAATCTATTAACTTTGTGAGATTCTCTTTTTGTTCTTGTAATAGTCCTAGATTGTCTAACTCCTGCTCGAAACCTACGAAGTTTTTTTCTACTAATAGCTGTCTTAGCGCGTCTACCTGTTGCACTGTATTCGTATTATTCGTTAGAAAGGCCGTTAATAATCCTGCATGTCCTATCGTAATTCGAAAGCTCTCTACACCAAGCGCCTTCACAAGCTCTACTGCTGTATGAATAATTTCACTATCTCCATATGCACTAAAATCACCGATTAGCTCTAGTCCTAGCTGTTCGAACTCTGCTGGACGACCACCTTCTCTTTGCTGTGCCCGGAAAACATTTGCATAATAAGCAAGACGCAACGGATTTTTTTCTTTTAGTAGCTTCGATGCTGCAATTCTTGCAATAGGAGTCGTCATGTCTGGACGCAATACAAGCGTTTCTCCTTGATTGTCTACTAGTTTAAAAAGTGAAGATTCGTCAATAGCTGAAGCTTTTCCGATTGTTTCAAAATATTCAACAGATGGCGTTTTGATAAAATCGTAACCTTTGTTTCGTATAAAGTTTCTTGCCGTTGAACGTATATATTCTTTTTGCTCGTTTACTTCCGGAAATGAATCTCTCATTCCTAGCGGTTTCTCGAACATTTGAATTTTACCCATTTCACCACTCCTTATATCACTTCATCATGCTAGAGTACTAATATGTTAAATTATATAAATTTTATCCTATATTACTCATTTCGTCAATCTATCCGTTAGTTCCTTTTAGAATATTAAGAAAAACTATCTATTTGCTCTATAGAAAAAAGCTATCCTCCACATGAAGAATAGCTTTGTTGTTATTTATTATTTCTTTCCATCATTTGTTCCTTCGTATAAATAATGCGCATCGGATTTCCTCCGACAAAACATCCTTCGGGAACGTCCGCATTAACTAGAGTAGCTGCGGAAACGACTGCGTCATTCCCAATCGTAACACCAGGTAAGATTGTAGAATTCGCTCCGATTAACACACGATCTCCGATAATTACATCACCAATTCGATACTCATCAATCAAATATTCATGCGCTAATATCGTTGTATTATATCCGACTATTGTGTTATCCCCTACTTTGATTCGTTCAGGAAACATGACATCTACCATCACCATCAACGCAAAAGACGTTTCTTTTCCTACTTTCATTCTAAGAAACACACGATAAAAAAAGTTTTTCCAGCTTAAAAATGGAGAGTATCTCGCTGCTTGTATGAAAATAAAGTTTTTCACTACTTTCCAAAAAGGAACTGTATCATATACATGCCATAACGAATTCGCACCACTTACAGGATATCTTTCCGTTCTCCTCATACGGTCTGCCCTTTGGCAATTTCGAGAAGTTCACTTATATGATGAATCATATAAGTTGGCAGGTAAGTTGCTAAGAAAGCTTCTCCTTTCACAGACCATGCGACTGCAGCTGTATCTACTCCCGCTCTTTGTCCACCTACGATATCATGTAAATTATCACCGATCATTAAGGCGTCTTCTTTTCCAACGCCAAGTCTTTCAAGCGCAAGCTCAATTGGCTCGGGATCTGGCTTCGCATTTTTAACATCATCTAGTCCAATGATTGTGTCAAATAAATTCTCACATTTCATCAGGTTAATCCCTCTACCAATCATTTCTTTTCTTTTTGTCGATACGACCGCTAGTTTGTAGCCTTCTTCTTTTAATTTGTACAATGTTTCGACAACCCCATCAAACGGTACAACCATATCATCATGATGCTGAACATTCCATTCACGATAAGCTGCCATAAGTGATTCCGTTAGTTCTGGATTTATGGCATGGAACGTTTCTTGTAGCGTTGGTCCGAGAAATGGTAAAACACTATCTCTATCATATTTCCCAGGAAATTTTTCTCCCAAAACATGTAAAAAAGATTGAATAATAAGCTCATTCGTATCTAGCAGTGTTCCATCGAAATCAAACAATAGTGCTTTATAAGCTTTTCCCTTCATAGTGTAACCACCTCCTCTTGCTTTCTTTGCTCCGCTTTACGCCATATGTAAGCGACAATTATCGTCAATACAAACGCTGTCACGAGACGTATTAAAAATAAAGGCAGAATTGGCACGCCTAATGGTATAAAGATTAACGTATCCTCAACGACAGCATGACATGCCACTAAAAAGATAAAGGCAAGTGTCGCATCCTTTTTACTTACTCCATCCTCCTGCACTGCCTGTATCATCACTCCAGCGCCATATGCAAGCCCTATTGTAAGCCCCGCAACAAGTGTTAAAGAGGCATTTTGCTGAATGCCAATAACTTTCGTAAATGGGGCAATCTTCTCGGAAAACTTCTGCAAATAATTACGGTCCTTTAACACTTGGATAATAATCATTAATGGGATAACAATTAGTGCAAGTTGTAAGACCCCAAAAGTCGCTTTTTGTAAGCCAAGTAAAATAATCTCTCCCCAACCATCAGGAATTTTTTCCGTACTTGCAATTGCACCATACTTAGCGATTTCTCCACCACCATGCCAAACTAAATTGATAACCACGGCGGATAAAATAGCTAATCCAAAACGAACGACTAAAACAACCCAAAGTTTTACTCCTACACGCAGCGCAACGCCTGTTTCGATAAAGATATTATGTGAAAATGACAACATCGTCGCTAATATAAATACTTCTTTCACCGTCAAATCCAGTGAAAGAATTCCTGCTATACCCGCATAGAGGTTCAATGCATTTCCTAAAACGAGTGGGATAGCTGCTTCCCCTCTAAGCCCGAGCAGACCCATAAAAGGCGAGATTAAATCGATGATCCACGGGAGAACTGGAGTATACTGCAAAATAACTACGATTAAAGTAATCGGAAAAATCACTTTACTTAATGTCCATGTAGTTTTTAGCCCTGCTAAAAGTCCCCTTTTTAATGTCCCCACACAATTCCCTTCTTTCCCTTACTTGTCCTGATATCGAACGACTGGTTTAACCGTCATTCTTCTATATACAAACAAAATAATTGCAATCGCAATCGTTACTAAAGAAATAACCTGAGCTTGTCGTAAATCTCCTATTAAATAAAGGCTATCTGTACGCATTCCTTCAATAAAGAATCGACCTACTGAATACCAGGTCAAATAAAATAGGACCATTTCTCCGCGACGTAAATTTACTTTACGTAGAAGAATTAGAATGATAACTCCGATTAAATTCCATACCGATTCATATAAAAAAGTAGGATGATAATACTTACCATCAATATACATTTGATTAATAATCCATTCGGGAAGCTTTAAGTTTTCTAAAAAGCTTCTCGTTACTTCCCCACCATGTGCTTCTTGGTTCATGAAATTTCCCCAGCGCCCAACTGTTTGTCCGATTAAAATACTCGGAGCAACAATATCCGTAACTTTCCAAAAAGAAGTACCCCTCTTTTTCGTAAAAATGTAGGCAGTGATAAACGCTCCAATTAAAGCTCCGTGAATCGCGATTCCACCATTCCAAATCTCAATGATTTTGCCAGGATTCTGCCCGTAATAATCCCACTTAAAAATAACATAATAAATTCGAGCACTAATAATCGCGATTGGTACAGCCCAAATTAGTAAATCAGTTAAATAATCAGGATGAAATCCACGTTTCACCATTTCTTTTTGTGCTACTAAAAAAGCTATAATTATTCCGAACGCAATAATTATACCGTACCAACGCACTTCTAATGACCCTAATGAGAAAGCCACCGGATCTATCGCTTGTAATAAATTCATATGTAACTCCCTTCAACTGACTCCTCAGTAATTTGATTCACCGTTTTGACCTATCACATCATCTAATCGTTTTGCAAAATCTTCTGCAGCGTTAATGCCCATACGTTTTAATCGATGATTCATCGCCGCTACCTCAATAATTACAGACAAGTTTCGACCCGGTCGAACGGGAATAGTTAGCTTTGTAATAGCTGTATTTATAATTTCTATTTTCTCTTCTTCAAGCCCTAATCGATCATACTTCTTTTTCTCATCCCATATTTCAAGCTCGATAACTAATGTGATACGTTTAAATTTTCGAATGGCACTCGCGCCAAAAAGCGTCATAATATCAATAATGCCTAACCCTCGAATTTCAAGAAGATGCTCGATTAACGCCGGCGCACTCCCAACTAACGTATCTTCCCCTTCTTGTCTAATTTCCACACAATCATCCGCTACTAAACGATGTCCCTTTTTCACCAATTCCAAAGCAGTTTCACTTTTACCAACACCGCTTTTACCAGTAATTAGGACTCCGACTCCATATATATCTACTAAAACTCCATGTACTGCCGTCGTAGGAGCAAGCATGCTTTCTAAAAAGTTAGTTAGCATACTAGAAAATCTTGTAGTAGGCATAGTTGTGGTTAAAACAGGAACTGAGTTTGCATTGGAAGCAAAGATTAACTCTTCTGGTACTTCCATTCCATGTGAAACGATAATCACTGGAGTATCTGATGCACACAGCTTCATCATTCGCTCGCTTTTTTCTTTTGCTGGTAATAATGCAAAAAACGAAATCTCTGTTTTCCCCATTAGTTGAATACGATTGGATGGATAATGTGTGAAGTAACCCGCCATTTCAATTCCTGGTCGAGAAATATCGCTAATTGCAACGTGGCGTCCAATCCCTTCCTCCCCGCTTACTAATGAAAGATTGAACTTTTCTTTTATATCCTTTGTCGTCACATGAGGCATATCTCTCCACTCCTTTCATGCATCTTTTCCGCACATAGTTCTTATTTTAGCATGATTAGTGATCTTATTTGTATTCATTTATCTTATGCTCCCCTATTTATTAGCGGATGGCTTACCGGAATAGTACAGGACTCCCTTTGTATAGCAGAAAAGTAAGTAATACTATGTAGCCCTTTGTCTAAATAAGCGATAGATATGGAAGATTGGGTATCCAGTAAATGGCTTAGGGCAACCAGATTATGGAGGAGAGCAATCAACCGGCCCTGGTAAGCAACTAGTTCACGTCCCAAAGCAACTAAATTAGCTCGAGAGCAACCAAATTGCTACTGAAAGCAACCAGTTCTTAATATAACAAGTGTACTTGAAGTGAGACGAGGATAGATAAGGCTGATTATCTAAATAAGCAGTGGATATGGAAGATTGGTTATCCAGTAAATGGCTTAGGGCAACCAGTTTATGGAGGAGAGCAATCAATCGTTCATAGTAAGCAACCAGTTCGCGTCCCAAAGCAACTAAGTTAGCTCGAGAGCAACCAAATTGCTGCTGAAAGCAACCATTTCTTAATATAGCAAGTTTACTTGAAGTGAGACGAGGATAGATAAGGCTGATTATCTATATAAACAGTGGATATGGAAGATTGGTTATCCAGTAAATGGCTTAGGGCAACCAGATTACTACTGAGAGCAATCAATCGATCATGATAAGCAACCAGTTCGGGTCCCAAAGCAACTAAATTAGCTCGAGAGCAACCAAATTGCTGCTGAAAGCAACCATTTCTTAATATAGCAAGTTAACTTGGAGTGAGACGAGGATAGATAAGGCTGATTATCTATATAAGCAGTGGATATGGAAGAGTGGTTATCCAGTAAATGGCTTAGGGCAACCAGTTTACTACTGAGAGCAATCAATCGATCATGGTAAGCAACCAGTTCACGTCCCAAATCAACCAAATTGCTGCTGAAGCAACCAGTTATTAAAATAACAAATTGACTTGAAGTGAAAAGCCGATAATTATCAATCCGTATCCCTAAAAGTTTTGCTTCTTCCCAAAAATAAAAGCCGCAAGAAGCGTTATGCTTCTTACGGCTTTTGAATGGTTGTTATTATTCGCTGTCTACTGTATATCGTACAAGCACGGATCCTGTTTTTGCATCTCCGTATACTTTTAGCGGTTCTGCTTCAGCATCCACTATTTTAGTGAATCCTACTCTTTTATTTAACAATTGTTCGAATTGGTTAAGTTGCGTGACATCTGAAAGTTGCACATCAATTTTTCCAATTTGCGTAGTTGTTTCTCCTTTTAACGATACATCTTTCGGTACGTACAATTCAACAGTTCCTGCAACAGCAGTACCTTCGATTTTACGTGCTTCCTTGTCTTTTGTCGTTAAAATGACATGCCCACTTACCGAAGAACCTTCCAATTCCTTCAGTTTTCCATCTACATAAATACGACCATTCATCGTTTCTACTTCGATTGAATCACCAACAACATCTTGGACTTGTACGGCTCCGTTTACAGTTTCAAGGTCTGCGCTTTTAAACTTCAATGCATCTAATGTTATTTTTCCGTTCGTTGTTTTTAGCTTAAACGAGTTTGCTTCCAAGTTCTTTGCGACAAATTCACCATTGAACAATCGAGCTGAAACATGATTATATGCTTTTTTCGGTACATAGAGCATTACTTGAACTGAAGTTGTTTTCATATCGCTGTATACACGCAGTTTATTTCCCTCAGTAGTGAAAATAAATTCTTCCGCAAAGCGTGCTTTCGCTTCCTCTTCTGTTGAGTTTCTGAAAGATTTTACTTTTACCGTCGCATGCGCGTAAGTTTCTTCTGTTGGATAAATTTCTATTTTACCATTCGCTATATTCACAGAAATATCATCGAAAGACGCTTGGTCTTTAACTAAGTTTTCTTCAAAAATAACCGGCTCACCAAAAGGCATCTCGAAGTCAAACTCTTTCATCTTATCCACAGTTCCTTGCATAAACTGCATAAAACGTTCACCCATTACGGTGAAATCACGTTTTAAGTCTTCTATAAAATCGGCGCTTTGGTGCTTGTTTTGTGCATGTGTTTGTTCTTGTTTTGGTTCTTCTTTGTCTAATGAAACGATAGGTGTTGACTGTTTTCCAAGTTCCTCTAGTAGTGCCAATGCTTCTTGTGCAGTAATCGTGCCATTTTCAACCATATCTAAAATACGTTTACGTTCTTCTTGCATAGTGAAAGGCCTCCTCATAAGTTTAAAATATAAAACGAGTTACTTACCCTATTAATTACGTTTAAACTTCAATAAGGTTTCATTTAGATTGAACAGTTATTTTTACTTCGTAGAAGCTACGGTAATAACTTCATCCATTCGTTTTCGATCACGCTCAAGAATAGGTTTTAGATATCTACCAGTATAAGAATCTTTTGCTTCGATAATTTTCTCTGGTGGTCCAACCGCTACTATCGTCCCGCCTTTGTCTCCACCTTCAGGTCCTAAATCAATCATATAATCGGCGGTTTTAATCACATCTAAGTTATGCTCGATAACGAGTACAGAATCACCATTTTCCACGAGGCGTTGCAGGACGATAAGTAAACGAGCAATATCATCGACATGTAAACCTGTAGTTGGTTCATCTAAAATATAAAATGTTTTTCCGTTGGATCGTTTATGCAATTCAGAGGCTAGCTTTACGCGCTGTGCTTCTCCTCCGGAAAGAGTAGTTGCTGGTTGACCCAACTCCACATAACCTAGTCCAACATCGACTAGTGTTTGCAGTTTTCGACTTATTTTAGGATGGTTTTCAAAAAATACTAAGCCATCTTCCACTGTCATTTTCAAAACTTCTGCAATATTTTTCCCTTTGTATTGTACTTCTAATGTTTCTCGATTATAGCGTTTCCCATGGCAAACTTCACAAGGCACATAAACGTCCGGTAAAAAGTGCATCTCAATTTTAATGATTCCATCTCCGCGGCAAGCTTCACAGCGTCCACCTTTTACATTAAAACTGAATCTACCTTTTTTATATCCTCTTACCTTTGCTTCATTAGTCGCTGCATATAAATCTCTTATATCGTCAAAAACGCCTGTATAGGTTGCCGGATTGGACCTCGGTGTACGGCCAATTGGAGATTGGTCAATATCAATCACCTTTTCCAGTTGGTCGATGCCTTCTACACTTTTATTTGCTCCTGGTTTTACCTTGGAACGATTTAGCTTAGAAGCAAGCGATTTATACAGAATTTCATTCACTAATGTACTTTTCCCAGAACCAGATACACCTGTTACTGCTGTAAATACACCTAATGGAATATCTACATTGACATTTTTTAAGTTATTTTCATTTGCACCTTTAATTTTAATATATCGTCCATCGGGCTTTCTGCGCTCCGTTGGAAGAGGGATAAACTTTTTACCGCTTAAGTATTGACCAGTAAGCGAATTTTTGTTTTTCATAACTTGTTCTGGTGTACCTGCAGCAACGATTTCTCCGCCGCGAATACCGGCGCCAGGCCCAACATCGATTAAGTAATCCGCCGCCATCATTGTATCTTCGTCATGCTCTACAACGATTAAGGTATTCCCAATGTCACGCATACTTTTTAATGTCTCGATTAATCGATCATTATCACGTTGATGCAAACCAATCGATGGCTCATCCAGAATGTATAATACACCTGTTAGCCTTGAACCTATTTGTGTAGCTAGACGAATCCGTTGGGCTTCCCCCCCAGATAATGTTCCAGAAGCTCGGTTCAATGTTAGATAATCGAGTCCGACATTTTCTAAAAATCCAAGGCGCTCATTAATTTCTCTTAATACTAAACGAGCAATTTGCATATCTTTTTCAGACAAAGTTAATTCGTGAAAGAATTTATTTGCTTCTTCAATAGAAAATCGCGTTATTTGACCTATATGCAAAGAGTCTACTTTTACTGCTAATGTTTCTTTTTTCAAACGGTATCCTTTACAGGTTGGACAATCATGTTGTCCCATATATTTTTCCATTTGCTCGCGGATATAGTCAGAGGATGTGTCCTTATATCTGCGTTCGATATTAGCTAAAACGCCCTCAAATTGAATAAGACTGTCGCGTACTTGACCAAATTCATTTTCATAGCGGAAACGAATCTTATCTCCGCCTGATCCGTACATAATTTTCTTCCACTGATCTATCGGCAATTTTTCTACCGGCACATTCATTTTGATTTTGTAATGTTTACACACAGCTTCTAATAATTTGGGATAATATTGTGAGCTTGTTGGCTGCCATGCAACAATGGCACCCTCTTCCAACGTCATACTTTTATCAGGTACAACGAGTTCTGGGTCTACTTCCAGCTTCGATCCTAAACCATCACAATCGGGACATGCACCAAATGGGCTGTTGAATGAAAACATCCTTGGTTCCAGCTCACCTATCGAAAATCCACAAATCGGGCATGCATGATGTTCGCTAAATAAAATTTCTTCATGCTCCATTACATCAATTAATACACGACCGTCCGCAAGTCGAAGTGCTGATTCAAGCGAATCGCTTAACCTTGCCTCTACTCCCTCTTTCAGAACGATTCTATCTATTACTACTTCAATATTATGTTTTTTGTTTTTATCTAAATTTATATCATCATCTAGGTCAGTGATTTTCCCATCTATTCGAACACGTACAAAGCCTTGCTTTTTCATGTCTTCCAATAACTTTACATGCGTTCCTTTACGTCCGGACACAATTGGCGCCAGTACTTGCATTTTCGTTCTTTCCGGATACTCACCTAGTCGATCAACCATCTGTTCAATCGTTTGAGATGATATTTCAATTCCGTGTGTAGGACAGATTGGCTTTCCGACACGCGCAAATAACAAACGTAAATAATCGTAGATTTCCGTTACTGTCGCTACAGTAGAGCGTGGGTTTTTACTTGTTGTCTTTTGGTCGATAGAAATAGCTGGAGATAGACCTTCAATGACGTCGACATCCGGTTTATCCATTTGGCCTAAAAATTGTCTTGCATAGGCCGATAGTGATTCTACATATCGGCGTTGACCCTCAGCGTAAATAGTGTCAAATGCTAAAGACGATTTACCAGATCCCGACAATCCTGTCATAACAACTAGCTTATCTCTTGGTATTTTTAAGCTGATATTTTTTAAATTATGTGCCCGAGCACCTTCTATAATAATTTCTTGGTTTTTCACTTGGTTCACCCTTCCAACTTCAGTTCAAGGATTGCATCACGTAATTGTGCTGCCCGTTCAAAATTAAGTGCTTTAGCAGCATCTTTCATTTCTTTTTCTAAATTTTGTAGCAATGTATTTTTTTCTTCTTTCGTTAGAGGTTTTCCACTTGTTAACTGCTGTGCATAACTCGCTTTCTCTTCCGCCACTTGCGTTGCACGAATAACCTCACGAATTTTTTTCTGAATTGTTTTCGGTGTGATCCCATGCTTTTCGTTATATTCCATTTGAATTGTACGACGTCGTGTCGTTTCATCCATCGCTTTTTGCATAGAATCTGTTATTTTATCTGCATACATGATTACTTCACCATTTGAATTTCTCGCCGCACGCCCGATTGTTTGGATTAATGAACGCTCCGAGCGTAGGAACCCTTCTTTATCTGCATCTAAAATTGCCACTAGAGACACTTCTGGTAGGTCGAGCCCTTCCCTTAACAAGTTGATTCCGATGAGGACATCATATGTTCCTAAACGAAGATCCCTTATTATTTCAATTCGCTCTAATGTTTTTACTTCGGAATGTAAGTACTGTACTTTTATGCCGATTTCTTTTAGATAGTCCGTCAAATCTTCTGACATTTTCTTCGTTAATGTCGTAATTAAGACACGCTCATCTTTTGCCGTGCGTTCCTGAATTTCATTGATCAGATCATCAATTTGTCCTTCAATCGGCTTCAATGTAATAATCGGATCCAATAACCCAGTCGGGCGAATGATTTGTTCGACCATTTCAGGTGTATGTTCTAGCTCATAAGGACCTGGGGTTGCAGATACATACACTGCTTGATGGATATGGTCTTCAAATTCACTAAAAGTAAGTGGTCTGTTATCAAGTGCTGACGGCAAGCGAAAACCATGGTTTACTAATACTGATTTCCTTGCTTGGTCTCCATTAAACATTCCTCTTACTTGTGGTAACGAAACATGGCTCTCATCCACTACTAATAAAAAGTCTTTTGGAAAATAGTCTAATAATGTATATGGAGTTGCGCCTGCTTCTCTTAAAGTAAGATGGCGAGAATAGTTTTCGATCCCCGAACAAAATCCCATCTCCTGCATCATTTCTAAATCATAGCGTGTACGCTGCTCTAGTCGCTGCGCTTCTAGTAATTTATCCTCATCACGTAGGATTTTTAATTGTTCTTCTAATTCTTTTTCAATATTCTCTATTGCAATCTTCATCTTTTCTTCTCTTGTAACGAAGTGAGATGCCGGGAATATGGCTACATGTTCACGCTCTGCCATTATTTCTCCTGTGAGTGCGTCTACTTCACGAATTCGATCAATTTCATCACCAAAAAACTCGACACGAAGACATTTTTCATCTCTGGATGCTGGGAAGATTTCGACAACATCCCCACGTACACGGAAAGTTCCTCTTGTAAAATTAATGTCGTTTCGTTCATATTGGATGTCGACTAGTTTTCTAAGCAGTTGGTTTCGCTCAATTTCCATTCCTGTCCGCAAAGAAACGACCAGTTCTCTGTATTCCTCTGGATTCCCGAGCCCATATATACAAGAAACAGATGCAATAATGATGACATCTTTTCTTTCAAATAAAGATGATGTAGCAGAGTGTCGAAGTTTATCAATTTCCTCGTTAATGCTGGAATCCTTTTCAATATACGTATCTGTTTGAGGTACGTATGCTTCCGGTTGGAAATAGTCGTAATAACTAACAAAGTATTCGACAGCATTATTAGGAAAGAACTCTTTAAACTCGCTATATAGCTGTCCTGCAAGTGTTTTATTATGCGCCATTATAAGGGTTGGCTTATTTGTTTGCTGGATGACATTTGAAATCGTAAATGTTTTCCCAGTACCCGTTGCCCCGAGCAATGTTTGATGTTTTTTTCCTTCTTGTACACCTTTTACTAATTCTTTTATTGCTTCTATTTGATCCCCTGCTGGCTCATACGGAGCTTGCAAATCAAAAATTTGTTCCATACATAAGCCTCCCACGATTTGAATATTTTCAGTTTAACATACTCTTTTTTTGAACACTAATAAAACGAACGTATGTTTTTTCACTTTATTATTTGCGCAGAATAAAAGCCGCTTAAGTGTAAGCGGCTTCCTTCTATTGCTTTGGATTATTTAACTGCTGCAAAGCATTTGTATATTGCATAAATGCTTTTTTGTCTTTCTGATCCAGCGCCTCGTCTATCAATCTCAATAATCGATTACTACTTTGTTCCCGGTGGATAATGTTCAAAAACATATCAAGATAAATTTCGTTCAACAGTTTTTCTGCAGAGCTTTCTTTCCCAGGCTGACCCATTGCTCTTAAAAATTCTGCATATGAATATTGTTTGTCCATTTCCATCACCCCGATGCCTTTTTTCCATTATATAAAAGCTGAACGTGAGTTGCAATCATTTTTAGAAAATTTAGATTTTATAGCCAAAAATAACAATTTTAAAAATTCGACAAATTTACTTGATTTTTTCCCATATTTATCTATAATCGAGTTATAACAGCCTAAGGAGTGAATGTATATGTTCAATAAAAAAGACGAAAAACCTTTCCTAGTTTCATTTGATACCGCTGTACTTCAACCAGTTGTAATTAATAACAAAGTTTTTACCAAAGCCATTAGCTATTCGGGCGAAACCAAAATAATAGGTAAAAGGCCATATGATATTGTCCGCTCTTCCTGTTCCCATTATGGTTCTAACATTCAACTATCCACTAAATTATCGAAACAAGCTATTGGAAACTATTTAAAATTACCAATTCTTATCGCATATGACTATGGAAATCCCTGCATTTTACTTCCCATTCTTTCTCCAAAATCTGATTTAAACGTATGGTTTTCTCTTGGAGCCATCGAATCATTTTATCCTTCTGAAGGAGGCTCTACAATCGTTTTAACAAATGGACAAACAATCCAAGTACCTTCTTCTCCACATACGATTAGCCGACAAGTTGGATTTGCTAACCTACTAAATATGCACTTGTTAAGAAGAATGAGTCACCTGGTGAATAATGGACTTGTTCCTTCTCGCGGACCTTTATTTCAAAAAAACTTTTTTAATTAATGTGCAGTCTCTACAATCGCCAAATACACGGTGAGTAGTTCTTCCACCCGATTGCGGAGTCGGACATTTAAGTAACGACGATGTTCTTCATAGCCTCCATGAAAAAATACATATTCGGTGAACATATCATCACCTTCTCCGCGAAGAACTTTCATACTGTGCCTTTTCATATAAATATGCGTCTTTTTTAATTCACTTTGAACATGCTTTGTGGCTCCTTCTACCATAGCTACATATGGACGTTTTAACTTAAAGGGGCCTCTTTCAAAAATCATTCGATCCTTTTCTAAAATAGTTAATACCATTGGGAGATAAATCATGTTTTCTAAATAAGGGATGGCCTCTTCCGGTATCAATGGCATATCGCATTCTCCTTTTAAGGAACATTTGTTCTCATTATATTGTACTACTTTTAGAAGAAAATGCAACAATTTAAAAACGTTACTTTTTGGAAAAAATGAATAACGATTACTAGTAGAGTATTCGTAAGCCGCCTCCCTAAATCTTGATGATAAATTTAATAAGGCATGTTATTTCTATACGGTACGGTCCTTGTTAATATGTCTTAACATATTTATTTGAGTACAACAAAAAAACTCCTAGCCAACATGACTGGGAGTTAGTTTGTGATTTCAGTTGCAAAGCGTCTTGCTTCTAGATAGAGAGCATTTAATGTGGAATGATCGATGCTAAGCAAGGCTGCTCCAACGATCATATCATTCCAGCGGACCTCATCACATGCAATCGCAAGTTCCAGAAAAGGAGTCATTTCCGTTTTAGTTCCAGAAAGTGTTTCTGCCACTTCATCCGAAAGTGGTAGATCTTGCAGTAAATGAATCATCGGCCGATGTAATAATGTGTCTATTAAAGAAAACATACCTACTAGGAAATACTCAGAAGCATTTTGTAAAAATTTACGCCTTGCTAATAATTCACAGAGTTTTGCTCGAAACAATGATGCTTCAATAAGAGCCATACCATCACCTGAATGATTCTTTTTAGATTCACGTAGTAATAAAACATATAACCAATGGTTCAATTCCTCCAGTCCAAGGATGAGCACACCTTGCTTGATGGAACGGACTTTAGATTTGGAACGGACTGCAGGGGAATTAATCATTTTTAATACTTTGAAAGAAAGTGATACATCTCGTTCGATTTCATTAGAAATTTCTTCTACGGAAACAGAGTTATTCCGCAGCAAATTGATAATCCGAAAATATTGCGCTAAATTTGCTGGAATCTCTGATCCTTTTATCACTTCAGGCTTTGCAAAGAAGTAACCTTGAAAAAGTTTATAACCGGCAGCCCTCGCTTCATGAAACTGTTCTCTTGTTTCCACTTTTTCAGCTAGCAACACGATGTTCGGATAATTGGCTTTGACGATTCGTTCAATGGCATATCGTTCCGTTCGAGTGCTTAATAGAAAATCTACTTTAATATAGTCTACAAGAGAAAATAATTCTCCGTATAAATTCACGTTCTTTTGTAGGACAAAATCATCCAAGGCGATCAAAAAGCCAAGGGATTTAATCTCTCGCAGATCCTCAATTAAAGCTGTCGTAATCGGAATATCCTCCAAAATTTCAACCACAATTCGATTCGCCGGAAATTTAGAAAACACTTCTTTTTTTAATAAATTCTCCGTAAAGTTAATAAAACATAATTTTTCCCCTGCTAGTTCATTAATACCTATTGTTAAAAAGGAATGCGTTAGAACATCTAAAGTTGCTTCATCCCCTGCTATCGTAGGAAAAGAATTGTCCTGTCCATTTCTATACAATAGTTCATATGCAAATATATGTTCATCTTGAGTAAAAATCGGCTGTCTTGCAACGAAAATGTCCAAGTGAATACCTCTAATCCTTTAAATTTCATTAATATAATTGTAACAAATCAGAATATGAAAATCGATCAACAGTTAGAAGGATTAATGGAATATGACAGACTATTACTAAAACGATATGTTGTGTAGGGGGAACCGCTTGTATCCTATGGAATTAAGTCACGGGTGTTCTTGGCTTAATTATCATCTAGTAAAAGCTACCAAATAGTTAATTGGTAGCTTTTACTAATTTAGTAGATTTATTAAAATGGTAAAGTAAAGTTTTATTTGAAAAGGAGGAGAGGCAAATGTATAAATATCGCTATTTTGCGATTATTTTATATGTCACGATATTTATTGGCTCTTATCACTTATTTCAAATCCAACTGTCCAATCCAATTATAGAAGATCACGGACGTCTTTTGCCTGTTAAAATGAAAGCAATAAAATCAAGTAATGATGAAGAGAAGTTACGAAAAGTTATACTAGATGCTAATAAAAATAATGATCCGATTTCTATTGGCGGGATGCAGCATAGCCAAGGCGGGCAAACACTCTACCCAAATGGAATTCTCCTCGATATGAAAAGCTATAATAACATTTTAGAGCTTGATCAAGAGAAAAAGCTTATCACTGTACAAAGTGGCACAACTTGGGCCGATATTCAGTCTTATATCAATCCATATGGCCTTGCATTAAAGGTAAGTCAGTCTCAAAATATTTTCACTGTTGGCGGTTCCTTAAGTGTGAATGTACATGGTCGGGATATTGCATATACCTCTTTGATTGAGTCTGTAGAATCTTTTAGATTATTGAATGCGGAAGGCAATATTTTGCATGTCAGTCGACAAGAAAATCCTGAGCTCTTCAAGCTCGTCATTGGTGGTTATGGATTATTTGGAGTCATTCTTGATGTTAGTTTGCAATTAACAGACGATGAACTTTATCAAATTCGGACAACATCCCTAGCTTATGATGAATACAGTGCTTATTTTAAAACGAATGTCCTTCAAGATGAGGCTGTTAAAATGCATTTAGCAAGAATCTCTGTTGCACCAGAAGGCTTTCTAACCGAAATGTATACAACCGATTACTACAGGGCCGATGATCCAGGACAGCTGGAATTTAATAGCACATTAAAACGGGAAAGTCTAATTGCCATCCCAAAATTCTTTCTTGGTTTATCCAGATTAAACGGCTGGGGGAAAAATCTACTTTGGAAGACGCAAGAAGCATACAATCACCGAATAGATGATTCCTATATATCGAGGAATAATGTTATGCGTTCTGAGTCTACCTTTATGGAGTATGAAAATGTAAACAAAACGGAAGTATTACAAGAATATTTTGTGCCAGTCGATCAATTTACTTCTTATATTGACGATTTAAGACAGACCCTTGAACAGGAAGAAGATTTTAATTTATTGAATATTACCGTGCGCTATGTAAAGAAAAATGAAGAAGCGGTCATGTCCTACGCAAAAGAGGATATGTTTGGACTTGTAATGCTTATCAATCAAGGATCAAGTGAAGAAAGCATCGAAGAATCTGGTAGAATTATTCGCAAAATGATTGATATCACTTTAGATCACGATGGGAGTTATTATCTTCCCTACTATCACTTTCCTACTCAAGAACAATTGGAAGAAGCGTACCCTAGAACAGAGGAGTTCTTTAACATGAAGAAAGAATATGATCCTGATGGTCGGTTCATGAATCTTTTCTATGAGGAGTATCATAAATGAATTACAGAAGATTTATTATCTATCAAGGCAGCATCGGAATGGCATCCAGTATGATATTTCCATTTTATGTGCTGCTTCTAAAAAATGTCGGTCACAGTTATTCACAGTTTGGTTGGGCATATGGACTATTTGCCCTTACAGCGGCTGTGAGCTACCCAATAATCGGTAAGCTCGCAGATAAAACAGGTGATAAAGTTCTATTGATTATTTATTCTTGGGGAATGGCGCTGATTTTACTCATTTTTCCGCTCGCTTTTGAGATTTGGCATGTTTATATCCTTCAAGTGGTGATGGGATTGCTCGGTGCCGTTCAAAAAAACTCGGAAAAAACAGTCCTAGCCCGAAATGTTCAAAAGGAAACGGCCGGAAGGGAAATCGGGCAGTATCATATTTGGACGTCTGTCAGTGCTGCAATCGCTATTATAGGAACGGGGTATTTAGTAGATTTTTTAACAATCGGCAGTATTTTTTATTTAGCTTCGATTGTATTTGCTTGGAGCGGGTTTTATATATGGAAAGAGGGGTGATCTAATGATTTCATCCCTCTTTCCTGTTAGAACTATGAAGTTATGCGGTGGTCAAATATAGTTATGTGGTACTCAAATAGGTTTATGTGGTACTCAAATAGGTTTATGTGGCATTCAGGTACAGTTATGTGGTACTCAGACCTTTTTAGCAATTAACGTATATAACCCTGGCATCTTGTTCTCAATTCCTTCAGCTGAATCAGCTGGAAATGCCCACCTCACCCCCGCTTCTTCCTCCAGATAATTAATATGGAATCCAGCATTTGAAATGGCCGTAACAATTTCACCTAAAGTCCATCTTCGAATAGTCACTTTCTTCAAATTAGCCCGCTCTTCCTCTGACAGCAGAAAACTATAAGCAACATCTTCTTCCACAACTTCTTCACTAAAATAATCGCCGTTCGCAATCATCTTACCTTCTTCAATGTTCACCAACTTCGAAACAAAAGGATGATAATCTCTTAAGATGAATTGTCCACCAGGTTTTAGTGAATCATAAACTACTTTAAATAAAGGAAATAAATCTACAAAATAATGTAATACTCCTAATTCTAAAAGAACGACATCAAAATCGATTAGCGCTTCATCGTCAGGAACTTCTAATATATCCGAAACTATGTATTTTATATTCACTTTTGCTTCATTCGCCAATTCCATCGCATATTTCTTATTCTCTTGCGAAATATCTACGACCGTAACCTCTGCTCCTAATAAAGCAAAAGATACTGCTTTATTTCCTTTTGACCCTAAAAGATTAGCAATTTTTTTACCTTTTACCTCACCTATGAACTTTAAATAGTGTGCTACTGCATTCGTAGGGTTTGCTATTAACTTTTTAGCATATTCTTTTGGGGTGCCATGGCGGTTTGTCCAAGCTTGATAGGCAGATTGGTTCCACCCTATTTGGTTTACATGACTAATTGTTTTTTGTTCCATTTTACACCTCCTATAAATATAAATAATGAGTAGATTTTTTATATTTTCCTTCTTTGCTAAATCCCAATGAAGTATAAAACCTATCTGCTCTTTCCGTATCTGTATGCAATACCAATACATCAAAATAGCGCCTTGCATTGGAAATAATCTCGTTTAATAAAAGCGCTCCTAATCCCTTCCGCCGATAATCGGTCGCAACATAAAACCTTCTCAGCCTACCAATTTTTTGATCTACCGTATATGGATCTATCGTAAGTCCTCCGATAGCTACAAGAATTTTATCTCGGTTATAAACTCCGTATAAACATTCCCCTGGCTTCTCAAAAGTATTTGTACCCTCCTTATACTCATTGGTAAGCCTTTCTAGAAATCGAAAACCTTCTTCCTTACTCTCTTTTACTAAAGGGATTAGATCCACAGCTAACAAGTTCTCTATTTGTTTTACTTCCAATTCGCTCCCCCCAACAGCTCTTCCACTTCTCTTTTCAAATAATCTCTTATAAGTAATAAATGTGTTGATTGAATAAGAGGATTTTGTTCGGTACTAGCATACGCTGCGACAACTTGTCGAATTGTCCAGTTAAACTCTTGCGGAAGATGACGAAGACCCCATTTTCCCGCTTCTTCTTTAGAGGAAATTTTATCTTCTTTTAAATACCAATAGACTCTAATCAAATTTAACGTACAGTAAACAGGATTTAGCGTGATGTTATTTAGACAGTATTCATAGTCAGTAAGGATGGATGAAAGATAATCGGCTTTTGGAACGGTGGGAAATACTTTGTTAATCGGCTTTCCCCATATACATATTCCACAATAATTCGTAATCATAATATGGGCAGCTAAATCAGCATCATTCTTTGGCATCTCGTTCAATAAAACCGTTTCTTCTTCATAACTACTTCTCCAATATTCACTAAAATGAAAATCAAATGGAGTAGGATATTCCCAATCTTTCAGTTGTGCTTCGTTTAAAAAGCTGACTTCCACAGGAAATGGATGATTGGAGCATTTTAGAAACATCTTTGCTAGCAGTTTTTTTCTTTCTATGGAGAGGGGCGTTGTAGTCACAACTAATATATCTATATCACTACTTTTAGGATTAAATCCTCCTAGCGCTAGTGAACCGTGTATATAGAATCCTACTAATTCCTCTGCAACAATTTCCTTTGTTCTCTTAAGTAAATGATAAACAAACCCTCTCGTTTCCTTTGTACAAGTTTCCCAATTATAGCCCATGTATAATTCCCCTTCTTACATACCTTTGCAAAACTTCAAAAGCGAATCATATTGCTTTTCATCCTGGAATAGGTCAAGCATTTGTCCTACCGAAACTGCAAACTCAGCAAATGCTGTACCTTTAGCTGTAATAATCTGATCACTAACTTCTATATCTTTTCCAGTATAAAGGGAGCGTGAAAAAATGTTTTCATTATAATCAAAGGTGCTCTGGTTACATGTGAATTCTCGTCCTTCCAAAACCCCTGCTTTACCTAGTAATACTGCAGAACCACATATGGAAGCGATAGGAATAGATAAATTAAATGCTTCTACTAATTTAGCAGTAATACTCTCTTCATTTATAATATCGGGGACGCCATCTCCCCCTGGAATAAGAATTAATGAAAAATCAGATACATTGATATCCGACAAAGCTCCCTCTGCTTTTGTCCATAGTCCACCAACACTTTCTACATCTTCTCCATCAACGGATACTGTAGTAACCGTATATTTACCGATCTTTCTTAGTAAAAATAGAGCATGTGCAATTTCAAAATCTGCATATTGAGGATAGGCAAAGAATAATATCTTTTTCATTTATAAAACTCCTCCTACAATAATATTTCTAGCTTTGAAATATTGACTTACACTCATCAAATCGAAAAATAATAAAAGTAAGTGGACTCTTTTATAAATCCGATTTTCTCATATAGCTTTTGCGCATTCACATTATCTGCAGCCGTCTCCAGTAAAATACCTTTTGAACCGGTTTCTTCAGCGAATGCAATTGCCTTTCTTATTAACTTTTCAGCTACTCCTTTTCTTCGTGCCGTTTCTTTCACATATAAATCATTTAGCACCCAAGACTTTTGCATGCTCACTGATGAAAAAGATGGAAATAATTGTGTAAAGCCAACAGGATTCCCTTCATCGAAGGCTAGGAAAATAACGGATTCATTTTTTATTAATCTTTCTTCTAAAAACTCTCTTGCGCCTTTAAGATCTGATGCTTGTTTGTAAAATTTTCTGTATAAGTCGAAAAGTTCCACTAGGGAATCAAGATCATTACTCGTTGCTTGATGAATGTTCATGTATGATAAACTCCTTATTTCCATTATATTTTGTCTTATGACAAGCACTCCATCACTGTATCTCCAAATGCTCTTATATCCGCTAAATAGTCAAATCCATCTGGGGAACCAAAACTATTAAACATTCTAACTGCTACCACATCATGCTCAGGAATAACTAATACTGCGACACCTGTATACCCCAAAATTTGATAGGAGCTCTTCGGTACAAATTCTCCAATCTCTGTTTTTTTAGCGGGCAAATCTTTTACAAACCATAAAAAACCGTTTTGTGGGAGGTCTACGTCTATTGTATTAGGACTTTGAAGAGATGTTGCTAACTCTATTATTTCACTATTTATAATTTGTTCTCCATTTATAAAACCTTGTTTAAGATGGAGATAACCCCATTTCGCTAATTCTCTTGCCGATATATACATATTCATTTCATCACCATCTGTACTTGCATGAGTTTTCCAAATAGGATCATTCGTATCTTTTATAACTTCCGCAAGCTTATCGGTTTGTTGTGCGTACCAACCTGTTTCTGTGAACCCGAGAGGCTGAAATACATGTTCATTTAAAATTTCACTTACTGTTTTAACAGTTGTTTCTTTAACAATTTGGGTAAGCAATGAAATATTAATTCCGCGATAAGCCCAACTCTGTCCAGCAGCAAATTCCCGATCAATCTCTCCATCCACTTCCCTTAGACCATGAGTATGTGTGAGTAAATGTCTAATAGTCGTCCCATTTAAAAGATCAGCGTCAAGTGTTGGTAAATATGTAGTCACCTTGTCATCAATCGAAGCAATGTATCCATTATGCACCGCAAAAGCAACGGCAAATCCAATATAACTTTTTCGTACAGAAGCTACATGAAATTGTGTGTCTTCCCGAACAGGTCTCGCGTCTTTTTCCTTCGAATGATTACCCCAATAATTTTCTGCAACTATCTCATTGTTTTGTATAATAACCATAGCAGCTCCAGAAGCGTCCACTGAGTTGTATGTATTATTTACATGGGTTTTAACAGCTTGAAACGTATCGTTCAATTTCTTACTAATAACCATACTGAAACCTCTTTCAAAATTTTTTTTAGATAACCGTATCTAATAGCAATGCATCTACATTTATGGGATCTTGCCAACTATAATATATTTCTAAATGCCATTTATCCTTCAGCCTTTTTAACCCCTTTTCTTCTATCCACTTATGTAAAGTTTCATATGAATTTCTAATCATATTGTTGAATCCTGTATGCCTAATAGCTCCATATTTTTGGGAAGGAACAGTTAAAACGACCATACCTTCTGGGATATTTTCATATTCTTTTACTTCCACACAAACCCAGTAACCGTCCTCTTCATCAGTAGTATTATCAACAACGAACGCCCCTATTTGAAAAGACGGATTAATTACTTGTTTAATTTCATTAATTCGTTGTTGTAATTCCATGGATGCTTTAGAAATTTCATTAATATATTGATCTCCTGGGCACTGCACTCGAAGTCCTACTAATTTCATCTCATCTAATTCTTTGATGGTCTGTTGAAAACGATGTTCCGACATAGGGAGCCCCCTTCTTAAAAACACTTTATCTTTTTATCACTATTTCAATTCTCCACTCCTAATCAAAACTCCTTCATCTTATGATAAGCTTAGTTTGAGGTGAATCGTATGAAACGAAAACCAATCTATGTAGAAATAGCTATTGAGGCAGAAATGGATAAATTATGGGAAGCAACACAGACACCAGAGCAACATGAACAATGGGATCTCCGCTTTTCTTCTATTACCTATTTACCAAAACAAGAGAATGAGCCGCAGTATTTTGAATATAAAACGAATATTGGGTTTGGATTAAATATTGCGGGATGGGGAAAAAGTGTTGGTACTTTTCATGCAAAAGACGATTCCCGAACATCTTCCTTGCACTTTGGGACAGATCAAGCAATTTCCATTATTCGTGAAGGCAAAGGCTACTGGAAGTATAAGCCTGAACAAAATGAAATTAAATTTCTTACACAATATGATTATGAAACGAATTTTGGTGCAATAGGTAGATTTTTAGACCATCTTATTTTCCGTCCTCTCATCGGTTGGGCGACTGCATTAAGCTTTGATGTATTAAAGAGATGGCTTGAGGAAGGGGAATCCCCAATTTCACAGTATCGGCGATTTTTTAGTTATTGGATGATTACTTTCCTGTTCGCCTTTGTATGGATATATCAAGGGTTAGTCCCAAAACTAATAATGATGCATCCCGAAGAGGTTAGCATGACGAGCAGTTTGTTGTCCACAAGTGGAAGCGAGGCATATAGCCTTGTAGCAACAATTGGTATGGCAGAAATAATCTTTGGATTTATTTGGTTACTTTATCATCATAAAAAAAGATTACTAAAAATACAGTTATACCTTTTTCCGTTGCTTACTTTATCAGCAATTATGGCAGAACCAACTAGTATGAGTCATCCATTTAATCCTATAACTTTTAACATTACTTTATTCGTTCTTTCTATTATTGGATTTTTTACCAGCCATGATATTCCGACTGCTAAAAGCTGCAAACGAACGAGAAAAGGAGTTAAATGAATGACTATCTATCAAGAAATATTAGGAGAACAGTTTGAAAAACTTCATCCAATGCTCAAAAAAAGATACGCGCTTCCCGAAGGAAAACCTTTTAAAGCAACAGGCATGATGAAAAAAATAAGCGGAGGGCCTATATGGTTGCTCCCCTTCTTTTTACTAGCTACTTGCTGGAAGTTTCTATTTCCAGAGCAAGGAGAGAACATTCCTTTTAAGATTGTTAATACAACAAGAACCGGTCCAAACGGAGAGCAACAAGTCCACTGGGAAAGAACTTTTCAGTTCCCTAAAAAGAAAAGATATTTTAATGCGCTGATGAGTCTAGATTTGGATAAAAGCGTCGTAAAGGATTATTTAGGCGAGCCAAGTTTATTTTATTCCGAGTTAGTTTTCTTTGTTTCCGAAAAAGGACATATGCGAATTGAGTCACGAAAGCAACGATTCGTTGTGGGACCTATTGAGATTCCTTTACCTAAAGTGTTTCAAGGTAACGTCCAGGTAACGGAATACTATATAGAAGAAAGAGATATTTTTTCTATACATGTCTTCATAACAAACCCATTAATCGGTGCCTTATTTGAATATGAAGGAGAATTTCAAGCCGATGAATTTTAAGCGAATTACATTTTTACATATAATTTTATTTGTAATAGCGGTGCTTTTTTCAGTGGGACCATGGTATTTTTTAATGTTAACCGTCGCCCAGCTTGTATTTGTGCCTGTCACTTTACAATTGATCTTAAAAAAAGAAAAGCGATTCTATTATTATTTTGCCATACCTGCTTTTCTGTCGATATTTATTTTACAAGTCACACCACAAGCTAAACTGGATGTTATATTTGCAGCTATCTATTTACTTTTTACATTTGTAGTTGCTTTATATGGGTTGGGACGTTTTCTTCGAAGAGGTTTTATATATTTAGAAGAATTTGCAATAGACGCTGGGATGATGTATTTATTCATCGGTGGCATGTGGTTCTTTGCCTATATAGCAGAAATCGATACTGGATTTTCCCCTTTACTCACTTGGTTAACGGGAATTCATTTTCATTATTCTTCCTTTTTATTGCCCGTTTTTATTGGTTTTCTCGGTCGTTTATATAAGACAACTGGTTACAAAATAGTTTGTACTATTATATTAGTCTCTCCAATTATTGTAGCACTTGGTATTACAATTGCACCCTGGCTGGAAGTTGTTTCGGTACTTCTTTATATTATCGGGATTTACGGTTTGATTATATTAACTTCAAAAGCGACTTTTCCAAGTTCTCTGCAAAAAACAGGTGTGCTCGTATCATTTGGATCATTAGCAGTTACGATTATTTTTTCTTTGTTGTACGCGGCGAGAGTTAATACTGTAAACATCGATTTTATGCTATGTTTCCATGGTTTAGTGAACTGTGTTTTATTTGCGCTATGCGGGATTATCAGTTGGGCTGTGTTAACACCTCCTTCTAGGGAACAAGGCTGGCGCTTTCCTATAAGTAACATAAAAGGAGCATACAAAATCGGGGAACAAATTTTAACCAAACATAAGGGAAAACAGCAATACAAAGGTCTTGTTGACGATATGAATATTTATGTAGAAAAAGATAATCTACCCTCTACCATTATAGACTTTTATGAAAATACATCCGATTACAAACTGTTTTCGGAAGTCCACTGGCATAGTTGGTTTAAGCCATTTGCCGCGGTCTATCGAATGGTTAGTAAAAAAATACAACAACTTAATCTGCCATTTTCCAATAAACAAATGGAAATGATAGGAGATATAATTGCAATAGAAGACGGCCGTGTAAAAACAAGAGCATGGGTACGTAAAATAGAAAAAGACGTGATTTTTGTCGCCCTCTACTCATCACATCAAACTAACGATAAATCGTATATGAATATTGCGTTGCCACTACCGTGGTCATCAATGATCGGCATTCTAGAACTTCAACGTTACGGGGAAAAGCTCCTTTTAACAAGTAGAAGAAGAAATGAATCGGACGCCGGGATTTATTTGGCATTTGGTAAATCTATATTTAAATTACCACTGCAGGAGCAGTTTCTAATAGAAGAAATTAAGGAAGGTCAGCTACTTGCCAAGCATCAAATGCGGATATTTTCCTTACGTTTTTTAACAATCAATTATACTATTTACTTAAAGTAAGGCTATAGAAGCTACCAAGAAGATTAGTGTAGGAAAATTTTATTTTCCAGGAAGTTGTACAATTAGTCCGCTGTGAATATGATGCAAAGACATCATTTTAACGGAGGGCTATTTTTATGAGTTCATTATTTACATACTTCTTTTTAGGTGTTTCGTTAGCAGCACCGATTGGCCCTGTGAAAGCAACCTTATTAAACAAAGGGATTAAGGATGGTTTTTTTCATGCATGGTTTTTTGGTCTTGGAGCAATAGCAACCGATATTTTGTACATGCTCATGGTATATTTCGGAGTAGCTCAGTTTATTGATTCTCCTTTTATGAAAACTTTTCTTTGGTCATTTGGTTTTTTCGTTCTAATGTATACAGGAATTGAAAACTTACTCACTTTACACACTATCTCAATGGATGCTAAATACCGTAAAACTGTGCGTCTTAGACAATCTTTTCTATCTGGGCTTTTAATGGCATTCTTGAATCCATTAACTATCCTTTTTTGGCTAGGCATATATGGATCCATATTAGTAAGTGGCGGTGGAAAATTAACAGGAATCGAAATTATTTTTTTTAGTGTCACCATATTGCTCGGAATTACGCTCGTAGATTTAATCATGTCTACTATATCGAGTGGTTCACGAAAGGTATTGTCCACTTCCTTTTTAAAAACAGTTTCATTGATTTCTTCTCTCTCTATGATTGGTTTCGGCATATACTTCGGCATCCAAGCTTATCACTCCCTGTTTTAACCAACTTCACTATAAGTATAATAACAAGACGCCAGGATACCATACCTTTAATGATTGAACACAATCAAAAGATCATTAGAGGTGTGCAAATGGAAACAGGAAACAATCAAGACAATAAAGTCAGTATTTGGTGTATAGTAAGTATGGCTTCTATTCCTCTCGTTATGACACTTGGAAATTCCATGCTTATTCCCGTACTGCCGATATTGGAAAATAAAGTTGGTATTACTTCTTTTCAGTCCAGTATGATTATTACCAGCTATTCTGTAGCTGCCATATTTCTTATACCAGTAGCGGGCTATCTTTCCGATCGATTTGGTAGAAAAATGGTTATTTTACCAAGTTTGGTCCTTGCATTAATCGGAGGTCTCATTGCCGGTTTCGCTTCATGGAAGCTGGATAGTCCTTTTACTTGGATAATTATTGGTCGGATTTTGCAAGGAATAGGGGCATCCGGTGCTATGCCTATTGTACTGCCGCTTGTTGGGGATCTATATAAGGATGATGAGGAAAAAACAAGTTCTTGTTTAGGAATTATTGAAACCTCCAATACGTTTGGTAAAGTGTTGAGTCCAATTCTCGGATCTTTATTTGCCGCTTTTCTATGGTTTTTACCGTTCTTTTCTATATCCTTCTTTAGCCTAATCTCCATCATATTAATATTCTTCTTTGTAAAGGTACCAAAAGAAAAAGATGATCCAGTTAAATTAAATGATTTTTTATCTAACTTAAAGAAAACGTTCAAACAGGAAGGTAAATGGTTGTTCACCGTATTTCTGAATGGGCTGTTTGCTATGCTAATATTATTTGGCGTGCTATTTTTTCTGTCTGAAAATCTAGAGAAAACGCATGATATTAAAGGAATAAAAAAGGGTTTTGTTTTAGCCATTCCTCTTTTATTGCTGTGCATAGCGTCATATCTCACGGGCCGAAATCTTAAAGGAAAATTAAAGACCATCAAAAAAATGATGATTGCTTGTTTAATTGGTACATCGGCAAGTGTCCTATTTGTCGGTTATACAAGTAAAAAACTAATCCTTATGTTGGTTGTAACAAGCATACTAGGAATTTCGATTGGTGCACTACTACCTGCGCTAGATGCAATAATAACCGAAAATATAGAAAAAGAACAAAGAGGCACAGTTTCCTCTTTTTACAGTTCTGCTAGGTTTATCGGGGTTGCCGCCGGTCCTCCTGTGATGTCACTTGTGATGAATAACTATCTTAATGTAAGTTATATTACTGCTGGTGTGCTAGGAGTTATTCTTTTATTCATCGTATTGAGGTTCATAAAAGTGGAGGAAATTGAAACAAAATCATAATGTATAGACGAATTTGGACCGAATAGTCATTAGACTAATCGGTCCTCTTTTCTCCAACTTTTTTACATACATAGATCATTTCATAGCTGTCGTTACTAATAGGATTCCCATTCCAATCTTTTAGTACCTGTATAATAGCAAATCCATTTTCAGCTAATAGCCTTTCCATTTCCAGTGGATATGTATATCGCAAGCTTATATTCGTTCTTTTTTCATCCACCATTTTTCCATCGTCGTTTTTATATTTTCTAATCGTCGTATAGTGTTGCATTTGATTTAATGCATCATAATTGCTAATGGTATAAACGTCGACTTCTTTATGACAACTTGGATCGTTATACGTTTTCCAATACTCTTCCGTACTTGGCTGCAGCAATTCTTCTGCACTTGGAAATCTCGTTCCGAAAATAAACACTCCATCTTCTTCTACATGTTGATGGATAGAGGACAAAAGCTTATCCTGCAATTCATTTGTATGAAAATGCTGAAAAGAGTTTCCGACCATATAGATTAAAGGGCTTTGACAATTTAAATTTAATTGCGTACAGTCTTGTTCTACCCATTTAATATGAACATTTTGTTCTTTTGCCTTTTTCTTTGCTAGTTCAAGCATACCTGCATGTAAATCGACACCTATCAAATCGAAGCCCTTACTAGCTAAAGGAATAGTAATTCTTCCTGTCCCACAAGCTAAGTCAATAATAGGTCCAGCTTTCTTTGAGGCCCACTCCATTAAGAATGGCAATTCCCCTAGGTATGCATTATTTTCGATGTCATATGAAACTGGATCATCGTATTCTTCTAGATTGTCTATAAACATTATATTCTCCTCGTCTAAAATGCTTTATTCTTTATAATTGAAACAGCCATTGTTTTACTTGTTCTTCAAATCCTTCATCTTTCCATGCCACAATAGCTTCCTTTTCTCCAATTTCCTTCACTTGAGATTGAAAAAACAGTTCCCCTAAAAAATAGGCCAATCTACTGTATCCAAATTTTTTCCCACCATTGATGGAAAACCATTCATAAAATAATGCTTCACGAGTTAAGACTTCGTAGTCCTTAGCAAATGCTTTTTTTATGGTTTCTGCATTTTCTTTTGCAAAATTTAACCATTCATCCCCATCACCGTTATAAGAAAAGTAAATCGAAGGATGTACATTTGGAACTGTTTGTCGTGAGAAATGTGTCGCTACTCCTTCTCGGTAAAGCCCAATAAGTAAACTTGTCCAATGGACGGTTGGCCAATTCATCCCCGCCTGATCAGAGATAATATTTTGCGCTGCATGACCAAATTCGTGTGCAACGATTACGCGTAAATGATCAGGCTCCGGCGATAACTTTTCTAAAGCAAACGTAATGTTCGGAATAATCTGGTGATTGGTATAAGCGTTTGATCCAAATCCGCCAACGATTAAATTGATATCGACTGGAAAAGTAATTTGGTACAACTTTTTATATTCCGCTGCTATCTCCTCAATCAACGGCACTATATTTTCATGCACTTGTTTAATCGCAGCAAAATGCTGTGGGTATTTCTTTATCGATTCAGTATGTCTTTCTTCTGTGTCTTTGCAATGCAATGGAAAATAATGCACAAAAATAGTCGGGAATTTCGCATAGTAAGCTCTTAGAAAGTCGATAGATGGTTCATAATTACGAAGAAAATGTGGAACTGTATCAATGATTTTCAATTTATTATTCTCCTTTAAACTAGAATGGGACTTTTACGATGCTTAGTGGCTTGCTCAAAAGCATAAGCAAGTTTGATTAATACTCCTTCACTAAAAGCTGTACCTGCAAACGTAACACCAAATGGTCTTCCATCTTTCATATATCCTGCCGGTATCGCGATGGAAGGGTATCCAGCTTTTGCAGAAATAGTTGAGCCGATGTAAGCTGGAAAAAGAATCACATCTAAATCATATTTTTTTAAAGCATAGTCGATACCTTGTTCTTGAGAAAAATACAAATCCTCTAATTTTGCTTTCAAATACTTCGGATTTCTTAAAGTATTGGAAAACCGTTCTCTATTTTCCAACTTATCTTGTCCATACTTTAACGCCTTTTTTCCTATTGTTTTATTAAACTGAATTAATTCACTAATAGAATGAACAGGTAGTTGGGAAGGTAATTTAGAAAGATAATTATCTAAGCTATGTTTCAATTCATATAACGAGACTCCCCAACTCCAGTCTCTATGGAAAGAAGGGATATCTATATCCTTAATAACCGTTGCTCCATTGTCGCTGAGTATTTGAACAGCATTTTTAAATAACGCTTCATCATACTCATCAGATTCTCCTGAAATAGCATGGAACACACCAATTCTCGCACCATTTAAACCATTAGGATCTAAATAAATGGAATAATCCTGCTCATCCCTTCCTTCGCTTTTAAAAGTAGCAGGATCGTGTTCATCTACACCAGTTAACGCACCTAATAATATAGCTGCATCTGTGACAGTTCTTGCAAACGGACCTGCTGTATCTTGAGAATATGTAAAAGGGATAATACCAGTACGGCTTACTAAACCAACAGTAGGTTTAATACCAACTACTGAATTTTGAATAGCAGGACTAAGAATAGATGCATCTGTCTCCGTGCCTACAGATAAAACAGTAAAATTGGCTGCAACTGCTACCGCAGAGCCTGAACTTGACCCTCCAACAAAAAGATTTTCATCTCCATAAGGGTTTCTTACTTGGCCTCCTCTTGCACTATAGCCTGCCCACATTTCTGATGACATCGCATTGGCTAGCTCTGTCATATTCGCCTTTCCTAAAATAACAGCTCCTGCTTTTCGTAGCTTTTCCACAAGGAATGCATCTTTATCGCTAATATTATTCTCTAAAGCTAAGGTTCCGGCACTTGTATGCATAGAATCGTTTGTTTCAATATTATCTTTCAGTAAAACCGGAATACCATGTAAAGGTCCTCTTGCTCCTTTTATCTTTCTTTCATTATCTAATCCTTCTGCAATAAATATTGCATCTGGATTAATTTCTAAAATGGAATTAATTTTTAATCCGTCTTGGTCATATTTTGCAATCCTAAATAAATAGTACATAACTAATTCTTTTGATGTAATTTCTCCGCTTTCCATACCTTTTTGTATGTCTTGAATGGTTAATTCATCTTTGAAAAATTCATTAAACCTAATTTCCATTAAAACTCTCCTCTAGCCTTAATAGCATCTGCCGCTAAAATACTGTCTTTCAAATAATGCTGGATCTCTACATTGTTTATAATTTCATTCGTCGTCATCCAATGAACCGATTCCACTTCATCTAGGCTTTTTGCGTATGGCTCCCCTTTATCAAATTCACATAAAAACACAATATCTACTACCTCTTCTCCACTTGCTAATACAAAGGAAGTATTTCGTACATACTGAATGGGTTCTTTTACTTCGACTCCTACTTCTTCCAACAATTCCCGACGTAAAGTTCTTTCTAAAATAGACGTAGAATCGCCTTCTTGTTCTACCGTTCCGCCTACTAATGACAATTCCCCTCCAGCATGTGCTTCCTTTGTACCCCTTCTTATTAAAAGCCACTTATCCTCTTTAAATACAGCAGCCTCCACATTTATAAAGAACATTAGCAATCCCCTTTCAGCATCCCATCTATGTAATCTTCGTGATGCATAAGGATATCTCCTTTTATTTTCTATTCAGGTTATCCAATTGAACAAAAAACTGACGACCCTATAATAGGTCGCCAGTTCTTCGTTCATGAATACGGAATTATTTCTTTTCCTCAGACTTTTTTCTCTCCGAATAATCTCTAATATCCGTTAAGTCTGTTTCCTCTCCAAATTCCGTTCCGTAATTTACATTTCTTAAGCCGCGAGTATCTCTTTCCACTTCTACATCTCTAGATGGTTCAAATAAAAGTGGTAAGCAGATAAGTCCACTTAATCCGACAAGCGCATAAATAAATCTCGAGATACCTGACGTTTGTCCACCAAATATAGACGCTACTAAGTCATACCTAAAAAACCCGATTAATCCCCAGTTAATTGCACCAATTATAACGAGTACTAAAGCAATTCGATGTATCGCTCTCATTGTGATTAACACCTCCTTCAACATCATTGAAACACTTTCTTATCTTTCGCTAAAAACAAACTTTCATACATCCAAGCATTCCGACTATAATAACTGGAGTATGTCTTCATATTCGCATATAATTTCATTAGAGAAACATGCTATAGGAAAGGAGTAAAATAAATGAAACATCGTATTGTCGAACGACAAGCTTTTCAAGTAATAGGAGTAAATCGAGAATTTCCATACGAAGTAGAAGACGGTGGCATAACGGCATTTCAGAACTTTTGGAATACCATTCATGAAAATGGGACCTTCAATCAACTAGAGCAGTTGAGAAGTGGGGAAACAAAAGGGCTTTTAGGTATTTGGGCAGAAGTAAATAAAGATGAAAATAAAATGGATTATTATGTTGCAGTGGAATATAGCGGTGGCGTGCCAGTAGGATTAAAAAGTATAGACTTTCCTGCTTCTAAATGGGTTGTTTTTGAAGTACAAGGTCCTTTTCCTTCCGCATTAGCAAGTACATGGGAACGAATCTATTCGGAATGGTCTCCTTCCACAGGATATGTGCCAAACGAAGTAAAACCGTTTGAAGTATACATAGAAACGGATCCGAAAAATTTAAATGCCTACAATGAAATATGGGTAGCAATCAAATAAGCTTCACTCATCTATTCATTAATTTATCCTTTTAGAACAAGAGTATGCTTTAAAAGGTGAAGTAAGAGTCATTAGCATTTCAATCTAATGATTAATTGCTTTGAATGAATTGAACTATAATAAGCGTTTCCACAATTTGTAGAAACGCTTTTTTATCCAAAACCTATACAAGTGATTTCATTTTATCCTTTTTCAAAAAACCAAACTTAGTTTCAGATAAAATAATCGCAAAAAGAATTAGAATAGCTCCGACAATCATTTTAAATGTCATTACTTCACTTAAAATGATAACCGAAAATGCCATTCCCCAAAAAGATTCTGTCGAAAGTATAATAGCCGCCTTTGTTTCGGTTATGTACTTTTGCGCAACGGTTTGCATTAAATAAGCGATCGTTGTGGAAAAAACACCAAGATAAAGAAGGTTCAACAATCCTTCCGTCTCCATAGAAAATGTACTTTCTCCTCTAAAAGCAACAACAATCCAACCAATAGCAGCCGCCACCACCATTTGAATAATCGTTATAACAACAGGATCCTCTTTTTTCACAAACTTTGCTGTATAAAATATATGGAAGGCAAAACCTACTGCACAGCCAAGGGTAAGCAAATCTCCAACATTAATCTCTGAAGAAAGTTTGAGCGATAGTACTGCCACTCCAATTACCGCTATTACTGCTCCCCCCAATTCATACATATCCATTTTTCTTTTATAGAGGAAAAATCCTATAAAAGGGACGATGACCACATTTACTGCCGTTAAAAATGCATTTTTAGAAGGCGTTGTATATTGTAAGCCGACAGTTTGAAGAGCGAAAGCTAAGTATAAGAAAATGCCTAAAATAGTTCCACTAATAAGCGTACTTTTCTTCATTTTCGCCAACTTTTTATAAAAGACAATGCTTAAAATAATAGCACCGATTAAAAATCTTCCAGCCAATATCTGATAGGGTGAATAATATTCAAGCGAAACGGCACTAGCTACGAACCCACTTCCCCATATTACGGCTGTTGCTACTAGTAATATTTCACCGATATACCTTTGCACATAAACCACCAACCTTTTATCAATAGTCCTAGTATAGCGCATAAAAGCGCCTAGCTTCTATAAAATTTCTTTCATAGAAGCAGACGCTTTAACTTTAGCAGTTGAAGTTGGTGTATTGTTCTGCTGTTTCTTTCGAAGAAACATATTATTCGCGATTAAAGAGAATATAATAAACGTAATGCCAATCAATTCCACATAATTTACTTGATTTCCTTGAATAAGTGAAATCACAAGCGTTGTAACGGGAACAAAATTGATAAATAACAGCCCATTTAATGGAGTAAGAATACTAACACCGACATTCCAGCCAAGCAATGCAATGAGACCCGGAAAAATAATCATAAATAATAAATGCGGACTCACAATCGTAATTGTTTCCATATTAGGTACACTTACATAACCTGTGAAGGTAAGGATTAGCACTATAACGCCTGCTGTAATTGTTCCTAGCAAACAGCTTAAAGTTGAATATCGTAACGCAGACCATCCCCGGAACTCACTACCACCCATTGTATAAACTACCCATCCAATAACCGCGATTAGTATAAGGATGGAAGGAATAAAATTGTCTGTAGCGGTTAAAAAAGCTCCAAAGTTACCTTTTGTAATAACTAGAGAGGCACCGATAAATGCAATTAATACACATACTAATGTGAATGTATAAGGTCTGCGTCTATAAAGCATCCAGAAAATAACTATAGATATCATAGGCATTAATGATTCCATAATCGATGCAACCATAACTCCTGGCTCTCCTAATATATCCTCTCCCCAGAAAATAAGTAAGTTATAAACGGTGAAAGCCATCGTTCCAAAAAACCATAGAGATAGTCCCTTTCCCTCTAATTGAAACGCCTGTTTACCCTCTTTCCAAAATAGTAATAGCACTAAAATGACCGTTACTGAGCCATAACGGATAATAGTAAAATAAAATGGATCTATATATTGAAAAGCAGCATGTGCAACTGGAAACATTGCTCCCCACGACACGCTTGCAACAAGACATAATATCGCACCTAAAAGGACATTCCCTTTCACAACACATCACTCTCCTTTATTTGCTTGCCTAATCTATTAAACAACAATATTAGACATCATGTAAAACGAATATTAATGATGTTTGATATCACTTTTAGTGATATCATGATAAGTAGCATAAAAGTGAGAAAGGAAGGAAGCTAAATGGAGTTTAAAGACTTAGAAATTTTTCAAATGGTTGCACAAAAAGGAACAATAACGGAAGCAGCAAAAGCATTAAGCTATGTGCAATCGAATATTACATCCAGAATACATAAGCTGGAAACAGAACTAAATACGCCACTTTTCAATCGTCATAACAGAGGAATGAGTTTAACCCCAGAAGGTAAAAAACTATTAGTATATTGCGAGAAAATATTAACCCTAACGAATGAAATGAGAAAAGTAGTACAAAGCGGAGAAGATCCTTCTGGTAAGTTAGAAATTGGATCAGTAGAAACAGTTATTAACTTACCAACTATATTATCTGCTTACACGAGGAAGTATAAAAACGTTGACCTTTCCCTTCTAACAGGTGTAACCGAACAATTGCAACAGGATGTGTTGAATCATCGTTTGGACGGAGCCTTTGTAACAGAAACAGATGTGCACCCAGATCTTGTATCTCATGATGTTTTTCAAGAAGAGCTTGTGTTAATTTCAGATATGAAAGCAACTTCGTTAGAACAATTAATCGAGGAGCCTTTCCTATGTTTTAGTAAAGGGTGTGGATATCGTGCAAGACTAGAAGCATGGTACAAAGACCAAAATATTACCCCTCAAAAGGTAATGGAATTTGGGACATTAGAAACCATTTTAAGTAGTGTTGCAGTAGGCCTTGGTATCACGTACGTCCCTAGATCCGTTGTGGCTCATTTAGAAAAACGAGGACTTATCCAATGTCATATCCTTCCTGAAAAATATAGTAAGATTAAAACAATCTTCATCAGACGTTCCAATGCCTATCTAACATCCACAATTGAAAAGTTTATCGAAACAATCGAACATACGAAGCATGAGACGACAGAGCCATTATCTTTCATTGTTAACTAAATTAATGGCGAGCAATTAAACGTCAAAAACCAACCTCTCCTACAGAAAGGTTGGTTTTAAAATTAAAAATCTACATCTTTTGTTTCAGGACCAAGAAGAGCACCAATTGTTATACAAATTCCCCCGATTATTAAAATAACAATAGGCGTGTATACATAAGGCATGAAATTCTGTAACCCTAACATGATAAATGGCGTCATGGCCGGAATTACTAATGCAAGACTGTATCCAACTCCATATCCAGAAGCTCTAACACTTGTGTCAAATCGTTCTGTAATATAGGAAGTTAATACGCCAAACACAGGTACAACTAGGGCATGTACAGCAATAACAAGAATTATTAATTGTACTGTGTTTTGATACCCACTTTGCAATAGAAAGAAGTAGACGATTGGTGCTATCGTAAAACTCAATACGCCAAATATAGTAAGAACTGTCTTTCTACCTGCCTTTTGACTAACAGCACCAGCCAATATAAAGAGAGCAAATAGAACAATATTAGCAAAGAGCTGTGAATAAGTTGAAATAGTACTACTTACATTTAACATTTTAAGCATTCCAGGTAAGGAAGAAATAATCGCATTTGTTACAAACCAAACACCGCTCATTAGTAAAAATACTTGCCCAAGCTGTCCAAAATGGTCTTTGCTAAATAATGCTTTTAATGGATTCGTCGTTTTCTTGGATGTTTTCCAAACTTCTGATTCTGGTAATTCAAAATATGAATAAATAAACAATACGAATGAAAGTAAAGCACCTAAAAGGAAGGGTATTCTCCATCCCCAAACAGAATAGGGTGCGCTAGCATCTCCAGCGGGTAAAAAACTCAAAGTGATTAAAGTGGATACAGATACAATAATCGTGCCTAATGGAAATCCTGCATTTATAAGTCCTCCAAATACTCCCCTTTTGCTTTTTGGGCTTGTTTCCATAGCTAAAGGATTAGCGGACGTATATTCTCCCCCCATAAAAATTCCTGACAAGAATCTTAGAGCTGCAATAGATATAATTCCTCCAAGTCCCCACACACTATATCCTGGTAAAAGTGCAATTATAAAAGTGGTAACTGCTAGACCTAAAATTGCGATTAACGTAGTTTTTCTTCTACCAATCTTATCTCCAGCAAACCCAAATATGAAAGAGCCTATCGGGCGTCCGATCAGCGATAAAACAAAAATTGTAAAGTATAACGTAGTAGCAATGGTTGGTGAAAGATTTGCCGGTTGGAAATAAATCATTGCTGGTGCCAACGCAATAATGGGTAAATATACATCAATCATGTCTACTGTGAATCCTAAAAACGCAGTTGTAACCGTCTTTTTACCGTCTTTACTTAACTTTTCATCATTCGTTTTTCTAGCTGAAACTTGATTACTCATAATTTCTACCATTCGTACACCCCTTTTTCCCCTTTGAATTTAGTTTTCTCTTGTTAATTGAATAACGGAATCAATCGCTTGTTTGAACAATGCAACATCTGACGACCATACAATATACGGAATGCCTTTATTAAGAGCGAACTGATACTGTTCAACATTTGATACTGCAATCCCAGGAATCTTATGATTCTCTCTACAAGCATCTACTATTCTCTTCACTGGGTCTGCAAGGCTTCCATCTATATAATTCGCTTCTAATTCTAAGGAAACACTTAAATCTAACGGACCTATAAATACAACATCTAATCCATCCACAGTACATATCGCTTCTACATCTTCAAAAGCACCTACTGTTTCGATATGGACAGCTACCGTAGTCGCTAAATTTTCTTCCTCTAGATAATCCTTTGGTGTATTTCCAAATTTAGCAGCTCGATGAGCAAATGTTAGTCCCCTTGAACCTTGCGGATGATATTTTGATTTGTCCACAATTTCCTTTACTTCATTCACATTATCGATTTGAGGAACTTGAATACCTGATGCTCCTAGGTCCAATGCTCGAAGAATACTACTTCGACTTGAATCAGGAAGGCGTATTATTGTACTCATCCTGTGCAAGTCTGCCACTCTTACCATTTGCTCCACCTGATGGAAAGCTAGTGTCGTATGCTCCATATCGATGATGATAAAATCAAATCCAGCCATCCCTAATAGTTCAATCATTTCTGGAGAATTTATTTTCACAAAGGTCCCCAATTGAGGTTGTCCTTCTGCTAAGTGCTTTTTAAATGATCGTTTTACACTTGCATTAAGCATCATATTCTGCTCGCTTCGGAGTAAAAATATCTAAATTATAAACAGGTTCATCCCCTACAACCTCTGCATAATGCTCTACATTTGGTGGGACAACTAAAAGCCCGCCTTTTTCTAATACAACTACTTCCTCCCCCACATGAAAATTTACTTTTCCGCCTAGTATATAAACAATTTGTTCATATGAATGACTATGGGGTTTTGGCTCATGATCCGGTTGCAAAACATGCAGTGCTAAAGTTGCTCCCTCTCCGCTAAATGCCTTTCGCGTAACACCTTCACGTACTAATACTTCTTCCATCAGATCCCAGTTATTAGATTTCAATTGTAATTTTTTCATGTCTTCCTCCCAATATTGATTTATTGATATCGCTTTCATTTTTCGTGTTTGTATATAATTAACCTTCCACTAAAAAGTTTGTATTGCTTATGGTCATTGTTTTGATTTCTTCTCTGGAAAATCCATTGGCAAGTAAATTATTTACAAATGTAAGCATCCCTTCATCTGGATACGGATTATTTGTCTGTCCTAAATCACTTGATAAGAAACAATGCTCAGGCCCTACATATTTTATTGCCTCATACAATCCTGGCCAATCAATCCCATATACAGGGGTAATAACACCAAAACACTGCTCCATAAACGCGCCAAGTTCAGTCAGTTCTTTTTGCTCCTCTTTAGAAAGATTGACAGACGAAAATGTAGGATGCGTTACTACCACTTTTTTAAGCTGCATATCGTTTGCTGCAGTAACTAAAGCATATATTTCCTGTTTACCTAAATGTCCAGTAGCTAGTATTAAATCGTTTTGCTTAATGATTTCTAATACTTCCAACGTCTTTTTAGTTAACTCTCCATCTTCAAGAATGGAAATACCTGCCTGCGTTTTACCTTGCTCCTTTAATTCATGTTGAACTTTTGCCCAAGGTGGTAATTCGTCATAACTGCTTTGACTAAATGTGTATTCCAACTCATTTGTTGCATCAAATGTTGGCATCCAAACTATTTTGGCCCCGTCTCTTGCAGCCATCTCTACGGCAATCGGATTAATACCACCAGAAGGATAATTTAAACAAATAGCACCGATTGGATCGACTTCTGGATATAGTTTTTTCACTAATCTCGCTCTCTCAGCGGTACAAAAATAGTGTGATTTAATCCCAAACCCTTTCATTCCAATTTTTTGAACACGTTCTGCCATCTCCAAGTCATCCAGCTTTCTTTCACTTACATCAGGACCCGTGTGGACATGAAGATCATACGCACCTTCTAATAAATCGATATTCATAAAATCAGCTCCTTCTAATCACATATAAAAGAGATATAATTAAATTAAAATTATATATGATTTATATTAATTTATATATTATTCTAACAGTTCTACTTTTTCAAGCTTTTTTAAAAAATATTTAGAGAGTAAATAAAATGGAAGGAATTCATTCCTTTAGTTGTATAAGTATCACATTTAAACTAAAATGATATTTAATTAGAACAAAATTATATATAAATTTAAACTAAGGAGAGATTTCATGGTAAAAAAAGTTGATACACTGGAAGGGAAGACAAAGTCGGAAAAAGTATACGAGTTCCTCCGAGCAAAAATACTTGCAGCAGAATACAAACCGGGAGACCGTATCGTTATTCGGGAGATAGCTAGACAGCTGGAAGTGAGTGATATTCCAGTGCGAGAAGCGATAAAAAAACTGACTGCAGATGGCTTACTGGAGATTAAATCACATAGTGGAGCTCGAATTGCACCATTGAACTTAAAAAATTTAGAAGAAATGTTTCTTATTCGATTAGAGCTAGAACCATTAGCGACTCGTTTAGCCGCAAAGTCTGCAACAGACGAAGAAATAACGCTACTAGAGAATCTGGTTTTAGAGATGGAACAACATCTAAAAGATAATGACATTGAGGAATATACAAAAGCCAATCGGGCATTTCATAAAGAATTATACCGTTCATCACACGCGCCAGTACTAATCGAAATCATCGAAAACCTATACTTAAGAAGTGAGAACTCAAAGTCAATCTTCCAACATGATCCTGACCGATTATTAGCTTCCAATGAGGAACATCAAGCTATAGTTAATGCATTAAAAAACAAGGATGAGGAAAATGCAGCTAAATTAGTCCATGCACAAAAAGAACACGGGTTTAAAGTCGTGCTAAACGCCTTAAAAGTTTCTAGCCAATTTTGGGGAGAAAACTAAATACAGTCACAACAAAGCGTTATCTTTTACAAAATTTCATCTGTAAAAGATAACGCTTTTTTAAACTAACTTATGAAAATACAAAGAGCATATTTAGTTACTCAACATCTTTAAGCATTTTCTCAATCGCACTTAATCTTTCATCAATACCATTTACGAGTTATAAAATATCAATAGTTCCGGTGAGCTTCTTACACGGGCAGCTTTCTACGTAAAACAAAGCTGTTGCAATTAAAAATTGAGAGATTGTCCAGGTTTTCAGTTTTATTGTCCAACTCTTGGGAGAGATTGTCCAACTATATTTAAAGATAGTCCAGTTTTCGTGCATTATCGTCCAACAACTAGATAAGATTGTCCAACTCGACAAACAGGATGCTTTTCAACGCAAAAAAGCGCATTTTTCTACAATCAAATTGTAGAAAAACACGCTTTCTAGTTAAGAAATAATCATATTAAGGATTAACACGCCAGCTAGTCCTACTAACGAAAGAATCGTTACCATAACAGACCACGTTTTAATCGTTTTCCCGATAGAAAGATTGAAGTACTCTTTGTAAATCCAGAATCCTGCATCATTCACATGGGAGAATGTAATACTTCCAGCCCCAGCAGCTAACACCATTAGTTCTGGGCTTATGCCAGTAATTCCTACTAAAGGAGCTGCGATACCCGCAGCCGTCATACCAGCTACCGTAGCGGATCCAACAGCTACGCGTAAAATAGCTGCGATTAACCAAGTTAAAAGTAATGGTGACAGAGTTGAACTAGCCATTATGTCTGCAATATATTGATCAATGTGACTGTCGATTAATACTTGTTTAAATGCACCGCCGGCAGCAATGATTAATAGAATCATTGCAATTCCACTAACCGCATCTGTAACCGATTGCATAACTTCTTTCATTTTTTTCCCGCGATTCAAGCCAAATGTAAAGAATGCAAAAATCACCGATAGCAATAGAGCAACATTTGCATTACCAATAAAATCAAAGAACGGCATAACAGCTGAATCTGGTGCTGCGATGACAACAATTACATGAGATGCAATTAAAATAACAGGCATCAATGCTGTAATAAGACTTGTAGCAAATCCAGGCATTTCATCTTCCGTAAATTCTTTCGGATTAAAAAGTCCTTTTGGAATTTCGACTTCTAAAGATTCCTTCTTGAAAAACTTCGTAAATAATGGTCCACCAATAATAATCGCTGGAATCGCAATAATGACTCCATATACTAATGTTCTTCCAATGTCTGCATCAAACACACTAGCAATAGCAGTTGGTCCTGGATGCGGAGGAACAAAACCATGCATCGTAATAAGTGCTGCGATTACCGGCATACCAATATATAAAACTGGCACTCCAGCTGCTGTAGCAATAGTAAATACTAAAGGAATTAATACAACAACTCCTGTTTCAAAAAACAATGCAATCCCTACGACAGATGCGGTCAAAACAGCTGCTAATTGAACTCTCTTTTTCCCAAACGCATGAATAAGTGTCGTAGCAATACGCTGTGCTCCACCTGAGTCAGTCATTAACTTACCAAGTATTGCCCCAAAGATAATAATCATCGTCAGGCTTCCAAGTGTTCCACCTAAACCGCCCTGAACAGATGTCATTGCTTCCAGTGGTGTCATACCTTCTAATATACCTACAACAAGCGAAACTAAAATAAGCGAGATGAAAGCGTTTAACTTAAATACAATCATTAATAGAAGTAGAAGTGCAACCCCTATACAAACAGATACTATTGGCATTCGAATTCCCCATTTCGATTTAGAAGCTTGTCCCCATGTAAAACATAGGGACATTTCTTATTTATTTGCAAATAAGCGTACAAATTTGGTCATGACAGATTCCATTGTTTGTTGCATTTCTTCCATAACTGTAGAAAGATGTGGCATTTGTTTTTGCTCAAAAGCATTTTGTAGATAAGTAACAGCAGCTATAGAAACTTCTGTATTTACATTTACTTTGCATATTCCAAGTTGAACAGCTTGTTTTACGATTGATTCAGGAGTCCCTGATCCACCATGAAGCACAAGTGGTACATCAACAGCCTGTGCTATTCTTTCTAATAGCGGTAAATCAATTTTCGGCTCCCCTTTATACATACCATGAACGGTTCCGATAGCAGCAGCTAAAAAGTCTACTCCTGTTTCAGCAACAAAGTCTTTTGCAGACTGTGGATCCGTTAATGTCCCATCTCCTTCTTCCTCATCAGAGAAATCACCTTTTGCTAAAGAACCAATTTCTGCTTCTACCGATACGCCAGCCATATGTGCTATTTCCACAATTTCTTTTGTGCGACGAATATTTTCTTCTATTTCATAAGCTGACCCGTCAAACATAACAGATGTAAATCCTGCACGGATGGCACGAATAATCGACTCTTTTTCATACGCATGGTCTAGGTGCAGTGCGATAGGAACTGGAGACTTTTCTGCGATTGCTTTTACGAGTCCCGCAAAACCTTCTACATCAACGCTTGGAAAATAGCGCTCACCTAATGCAATAATTACTGGTTGGTTTTCACGTTCGGCAACACGTACAGCTGCCTGAACTGTTTCTAGACTGTATACATTAAATGCAGCGACTGCATATTTTCCAGATTGTGCATTTTTTAACATTTCCTTTGTATTAACTAGCATGGAAGTCTCCCCCTGATCATTACTTATTTAAGATTTCTACTGTATCTTTTAAAGTTGTAACTGCACCAACATTACCTGGGAAAATAATGTATGCAATGCCAGGAAACTTACTTTCTTCTCCAGTAAACCATACAGGGATACCTGGTTGAATTTGACCAGCTACCGTTGCACGTTTTACTTCTAAACCTTTTGTACCGATGTCGCTAGATGTAATACCGCCTTTTGCGACAATATAATTTGGACGAACAGTTAGTCTTTGAACGATACTTGTCACTGCATCCGAAATTTTAACGGAAAGTTTTAACTCTTCTTCTTTTTTACCTTCACCTAGATCAAGTCTTTCACGATTCGTGTAAACAGTAACTGTTTTCCCTTCACGGATGAAGTTTTCAGTAGTTGAAATCACTCTATCTATTTCTTCTTTGAATTTTTCTGGCTGCAATACAAGATGCGTATTAAATTCAATGAATTCAATGAAATCACTTGTTTTCAATACTTCTAGCTGTTCCGTCGTTTTTTTCACATGGGATCCAACTAGGATTAATCCACCATGATTCGTTTCTTCTTTGATTAATTCTTCCCTTGTTAATAGTGCTTTATCGCTTACTCCGCCAATTACTTTTGTCAGCGCAGCTGCACTTCGGAACATAAATTGTTTCCCTAATTTGATCGCTTTAACTAGTGCTATTACAAAGATTTCTACATCAACGTAGTCTACTGCATTGACTACAACTTTATTGAAATCCTTTACTTGCATTAATTGGTTTGTAATTCCTTCAATATCAAGTGAACGTAAGCTTTCAAGTGAAATATATGTAGCATTTTCCGCTGTGAATTTGCCAGCTGATTTTTCTTCTACATATTCACCTAAATGTGATTTTGTATAGCCGAATGTTCTGTCTTTCGCAAATTCAGTCTCTCCAGCAGGCACTAAAAACTCCTCATATTGTACGTAGTGGATATTATCTACTGTGAATCGGCCGCCTTCTTTGAAAAACGGGATAATTACTTCACCGTCATATTGAATGTCTGAAGTTGCTTCGATTGTCTCTCTTAACACTTCTGTTTCCAGTGGATAATGACCTCTTAAAGTAGAATCTCCTCGACTAATAACGATAAAATCTTTATTTTGTTTTTTGGCTACTTCTGCAATATTCTTAGCAATATCCGTATGCGCTTTTTTTGTTTCTGCAGCAGTAAACCCGCGAGAATTAGTTAATATAAAAAACATAGAATTCTCTTCTTGGAAACCTTTTTCAATACTTTCTACTGACCAATCTGTGTAAACAGAGATTCCATGAACCGTTTGTACGCCTGTTGGGTCGTCATCTAGTACGATGATTTTTTTATTTAAATCGGCTAATTCATTCGCAAGCATATCTTTTACGGTTTGTGTATCTACTGCTTGGATATTTCCTAAGACTTCCTCGGCTAATCTCTTTTCTGTACTATCAATTGTTGTCATGAATCAAACTCTCCCAACTTCAACATTTGCAAGTTTTTCAAAGTATTGAACAATACCACCGTGATCGTCTGCTGCTTTCCCATCTATTTTTAATGCGTGGAAAATTTCCAATAGCTGACTAGATAATGGCATTGGCACGCCAATGCTATGTGCTGTATCCATTACGTTTGTGATGTCTTTCATATTAATATCAATTCTTCCACCGGCTACAAAATTACGATCTAAGATTAACGGTACTTTGGCATCTAGTACTGCACTTCCTGCAAGTCCACCACGAATCGCTTGATACATTTTCTCTACATCAATACCTGCTTTTGCGGCTAATACCAATGCTTCTGACATCGCTGCGATATTTAAGTTAACGATTACTTGATTGGCTAACTTGGCAGTAGTTCCGCTTCCATTGCCACCAACTAATGTTACTTCTGCTCCCATCGCATAAAGAACATCTTTTACTTGCTCAAATACTTCTTCTTTACCACCGACCATAATTGCAAGCGTACCATCTTTTGCTTTCGGTTCTCCTCCACTTACAGGAGCATCTAGCATTTCCACTCCTTGTTTTTCAGCAATTGCTGCAAGTTCTTTTGAAACAACCGGAGTAATAGAACTCATGTCGATAATGACCGAACCTTTTTTCGCCCCACTAAGTACACCAGTGTCTCCTAGCACAACTTGTTGTACATGATGAGAAGCAGGAAGCATGGTAATAATTACATCACTGTTTTCCCCGATTATTTTGGCAGAATCTCCAGCTGTTGCTCCAGCATCTATTAAAGTTTGAACTGCCTCTTTGTTTAGATCGTTCACGATAACTTCGTACCCTTTAGCCAATAAGTTCAATGCCATAGGTTTCCCCATAATTCCTAAACCGATAAAACCAATTTTTTTTGACATAAGAAATTCCTCCTAGTATAAATAATCTTCCCTGTGCGGCTATATAAAATTCTAATCATTAAGTATAAATTGAAACCGTTTGCAATAATCTTTACGAAATAATTGTATACCTTTTATAAATTTTTGTACACATTTTTATGTTTTTCGTACACAAATAAATCACAATTTAGAGTTATACTTTCTTTCTCTTTCTATATTTGATAAGTTAATACTAATGAGGTTGAAGTAACTAGGAGTGACAGGAATGGTCCAGAACGATAAAAATTCTCGCTTTGCTTCCAAGCAAGCGTATGAAATAATTCGAGATCGAATTTTGAACGGAGATATGCCAGGCGGCACAAAAATTGTAGAAGAAAAACTGGCGGCTGATTTAGGATTTAGCCGTACGCCTATTAGAGAAGCCTTAAGGCAATTAAATTATGAGGGGCTTATTGTCAATAAAAAAGTAGTACAGCCTACAGAAAAAGATTTGCGCAACTTATTTCAAGTAAGAAGCCTGTTAGAAGGTTTTTCAGCAAAAGCAGCGGCAACCTATTTGCCAAAAGAAGATTTAAGTGAGCTGGCTAATTGCATTACAATAGGTAGAGAAGGCACAGTAGAAGAAATCATGACGGCAAATGAGCGTTTTCATGAAATTATTGTCCAAGCGAGTGGTAATGCACTCATGATAGACACCATAGATCGCATGAAGTCTATCATCTATCTTTTTCGCAAGACCGTCGTATTATATAATCGCCCGAGATTAATAGATGAACATGAAGAAATTTATGAAGCGATTACGCAAAGAGATGGTGAAACTGCCAAGAAACTAATGGAAGACCATTTGAAAGAGGATTTAGATTTTTGTCTTCATATACTAAATAGTTCAAAAAACGCATAACAAAAAGGTAATAAATAAGCTGGTAGACCTCGCTCATTTGTTACCTTCTTTTTGTGTCTTATAGTCTAATAAAAACCTCTGTACCATCTTTTGCATGAACGTCAACAATCTCAAGTCCTCTATGACTTTTTAATTCTTTCACAATTTTCCCTAGTTCCTTTTTGTCTAACTGCGGAATCGTAAATATCATTTCTTTTTCCTTCATAGATTCCTTTATCCATTTATTCATTTGTTTATGCAAAAACTCTGAAGAAAGTATGAGAATGCCTAGATTTATGAGTAAATACGGAACAGGAAGAGAAAATCGTACCCCTTTTGTTTTCACTTTTACGCTGATCATATTATTATCGCTCTATTCAATCGTAACGGAAACTGTATCGCCATTTGCTGATTTAACATCCACGATTTGTCCGTCTAGTTCATTTTCAATCGCTTCTAAGATCAAGCTAATATCAATGTCCTTTACATACTTCTCTGATTGCGGAATACTGGAAGCTATACTATGTCCAGCCATTAATACAACTTTCACTAGCTTAATTGGCAAATTGACCGTAACATTATCATTTTCAGCAGAAACCACTCGTACTTTCAATGTTTTGTCTGTATAAGATTTGGGCGAGGTGCTGCTGCCCGACTCTCTTTTATTTAAAACCTGAATAAGCTCTGATGCTTTTGCTGCATCTACTTTCCCTTCTTGTACCATTGTTAAAACCTTTTCAATTTCTGCTTTCATTTTCCATTCCCCCTATTCATCTTTTAAAAGCTTTAACGCTTCCTCTGAAGTTATTTCTCCGTTTTCCAGCATTGCAATTACGTTTTTTTCATTTACTTCATTTTTCTTCTTCGTTTCGTATCCAAGAGAGCTAACAACCTCATTTAGTTTCCCACGGACTGTTGGATAGGAAATACCAAGCTCTTTTTCCACTTCCTTAATATTTCCTCTACATGTAAGAAATACTTCCACAAATCGAAGTTGTTCACTCGATAAGGAAGCCAATTTCGATAACTCAAATTCATTTTCAATTGTTGTGTGACAATGCGAGCAGTGCAGCTTCGTAATTTTTAATGTTTCACTACAGACAGGACATTGACTAATAACTTGATAGGCCATAATAGCTGTTTACTCCCTCCTTTCATTTGTATTCATCATATATTATTAATATCACATATTCAATATGTAAATTAAATAAATTGATTAAAATAAATAAAAATATAAATAAAGTTAATTTAATTTTTAAAAAAATAATTCTGGTACAAAAAAAGCATCTACTTCTACGGACTATTTGTAGACGAGATGCTTTTTTGTGGCATTGAATAATAGTAATGTAATTAATATTAATCACCAAATGCAAATATTAGTTCTGCCTCACAAACCAATTCTCCATCAACGGTAGCAATTCCTCTCCCCTTTCCAATAGGACCTTTTATACGAGTAATTTCCACCTCTAAACGAAGTTGGTCACCGGGCTTTACTTGCCTTTTAAATCGACATTTGTCTATTCCTGCGAGCAACCCTAACCGACCTTTGTTCCCTTCTTTCGTTAGCATCGCAACTGCACTTACTTGCGCTAACGATTCCACAATTGATTCCACAATTAATACACCAGGCATTACTGGGTAATTAGGAAAGTGCCCTTTAAAGAAATCTTCATTTATCGTTACATTTTTTATACCAACTGCCCTTTTCCCCTCTTCTAGTTCTAAAATTCTATCTACTAAAAGAAATGGATAACGATGTTTAATAATAGTTTGCAGTTCTTGTGTATCAATCAACATGAAATCTTCCTTCCGTGTTTATTGCCTATATTATAGAATCTAGTATTAGTAGTAGGTATAAAATTAAAGTATTTTAAGATAAAAAATGTTTAGGAATAGAATTTTTAAAGATTATTTGGAGTAGGTTTCGGAAATCGCAAGATACCTTTTAAGAATCGCAAATAGCACTCGAAAATCGCACGTTACTTATGATGCCTCTTATTTTGTGTTGAAACGATGTCTTCTGTCTACAAAATTAATAGATGAGGAATTTTTATTTCTGACTACCTTTAATTATTGTTCTATTCATATAATGGAATTCTCCACTTGTCCTCTAGCTCATAAAAACTAGTTGCAGTAAGCAGATGTAAGGACATTTCATCCGGTACTTCAGCTAATCCATTAGTTTTGAAATAGATGGTTCGCTTTAAATTTTCACTTCCATTTTCAGTAGTTTCATTATCTATTCTATAAGCCCTTTCAGTATCGCCCTTCAACACCCAATTACCTAATACTGCTGCATTGCTTTCTTGACTCACCTCCATTTCAATTTCAAAAAAAGCTGAGTCATCTGCACTTACAGCATTCTGTAGTTTCGCTTTCTTAATTGTTACTGCATTACCCATATATTCAAATGACACGGGATTGTCCTCTATTTTGGCGGGATTGAACTTAACCGAGAAATTAGTGGGAACAACTTTATACACACCATCCAAGACAAAGGTTAGTTTGCTTTCTACTTTTTCTGGGACAAATGATTCTTTCCATGCTGCATGACCTAATTTTCCTCTGCCTTTAGCAGAACTCATAATCAACTTATCGTCCATTGGTTCTTTATCGGTAAAAGGTGAAAACTTCAGAATAACTTTCTTCTCTTCATTTTCTATATAATATTTAATAGACGTTCCAAAATTGAGTAGCTCACTTACGTCATATCCAAATTCTTCTTTTAAATACTTTAGCTTTTCTTCCACTTCCACCAGTTCAGAAGTTTGATAAGCTGTCTCATACAATAACGTATTAGAAGTAGGAGCATATTGTATTTCTTTTAAATAAACCTCCACTCCATCAATATTTTGGGTAGCATTATTTAAATGAACCTTTTCTGTCCCTTTCTCTTTATCTGCTACTACTACTGGTATTTCTAACTCCCAATTCCCCTGCTTGCCATTTAACTCAACTAGATGAAAATGAATCGTTACCTTTTCTAATCCTGGTTCATCACTAATAAACACTTGAAAAGAATTATAATCCAATCCGCTATCGATTCTATAACCCATACTATAATTGTAATTTCCATTATAACCAGTAACAGAAATGGTATTGCCATTATTAGATATATTTGGTCGCTCCGCTATGCCATTTTCATTAATTACTTGAAGAGACAATGCTACTCGTGAAGAATCTACGATTATATCTTCAACTTTGAAAGTAAGATTCTGATCCGTTACTTCCAAATCAAGCCTGTTACCTAGCCCATCTTCTGATGCCATCTGCAATCCTTCATCTACCTGTTTGGTACTAAACAAACCGCCTATAAATTGAGCAAAGGTAGGGTTAACAGCAGCAGTTAAACTAAGTGCCAATAAAATCCCCGCTGCTAAAATTAAAATGCGTTTGACCGTATGGCTGTTTCTTCGTATTTCTTTCTCCTTGTATGGCTCCAGTTGATCCAAGACAATAGATGCAAAATCATCCGATAATGTTGGTGATTGTAAGCTATCTTTTAAAAATTGGTCTTCCTCTTTAAATAGATGAACAATACTTGTACACGAATCACAAGTTTTTAAATGTTGGTCTATTTGGAAATGTTCTTGTTCTGTTAGTAAGTTATCAACGTACTGCGAAAGGTTATCTTCCTTCGGACAATTCATAAAAATAGCCTCCTTCGCGTTTTACTGTGTCTCTCATTTTTTTCTTCGCTCGATGCAGTTTATTACGTACATCGGAGAGAGGAATTTCAATTAGTTCACTTATTTCGTTATAGCTTAGTTCATTTACATATCGGAGAAGAATAATCATCCGCTCATCTTCTGGTAGAGTTGCAATAAGTCTTTCTAGCTGTCTGCTTTTCTCTTTTTTCAAAAATACAACTTCTGGATGGTTGGTGTTCACAATCTTCTCTTCATTTATTTCCACTTGCTTTATCTTGTAGCTTTTTTTACGAAATTCATCCATACAATGATTGATCGCCACTCTATAGATCCAACTAGAAAACGAACCTTTTTGATCATATTTATTTAATTGGTGATACACTTTGATAAATGCTTCCTGTACTAAATCTTGGGCATTTTGTGGATTTCTTGTCATTCGTAATATCGTTGCATATAACCTATTTTTATATTTATTAATAATGTGTGCATATGCTTGTTTATTTCCAGATAGCACTTCCTGGATCCACTGCAGCTCTTCTTCCATATTGGCCTCCTTGCTAAAACGACCATGCGCATGTCTCGTTTTGATCACTCATCTATACTAACGAGTCTACTTGCATAATAATTTCATTTTGTTAAAAATAAAATCCATTTTATCTCATGCAATTTGATTACTTGAAAAATAAAAAATTCAAACGTATACTAAAGGTAACATCAGAGTAAAATAAAAAAGGTTGTTTGATGCGCTAACATCAAACAACCGAATATAATAGTAGGTTCCCTTCAAGGGGGATTGGCCATTGACAGGGAATAACCCATCGAGCTCTCAACTCAAGGATGGGTTATTTTTTCTGGTTAAATGACAGAATTACTACAATCAATGTTGCAAAAGCTACTGCGAACATTAATGCTTCGAATACTGACACAGACATCACCCCTTTCATAGGAGTGTGCCGACCACCCTTGAGCTACCTATCTATTATCTTTTTATTATACCATACATACGTTCCATTAAATATTAGCACTACCGTTAACTATATTCCTAAAATAAACTCTCTAGTTAGTTGAAGTATTTCCTCTTGAATTTCCTTTGAATTTTTGTTCTCAGTTAAATACCCTACATGATAAAGATGGCCCTTATAATATGTATATAATTCATTTGCTGAGGTAACTACGGTTGATACTTGATTTTGCTTCTCATCATACGAATAATATCTATAAGCTAGGGCACCATCCGTTGTAATTACTTGGTGAAAAATCGGGATATCATCTTTTAATATTTCTTTTCTTAACTCGTTACCTACTGTGTCGGTTTGTTGTTTAGAAAAATCATATTTATCCAGTGGATTTTCATTGAGCTCTGTAACCGTGATGATATAAAATTCTTCAGATTGATTGTAGTCATCTTTATGGATATACGTAAGCTGGACTTGATTTTGTGTATTTCCACTTTCATCTTCTGCTGTTACTACATATGCTGTTTGCTCATTTACTTCGAAAGGCAATTTTCGAGGGTCAATAGGATGAACAGCATTTTTAATGGAATTAGGTGCAATACTCACCAGTTCGTCGATTGGTAAAGGTGTATAATATGTGATCTTTTTTCTTTTATCTAGTTCATCTACTGACTTAAAATATTCACTATACGCAAAACCAGTCCCTTTCACCTTTTCTAAAAAAGCTTCATCCTCTTTTTTAGCGCAGCCTATTATCATAAAAATCATGATTAGTAGAAGTAAAATGGCTTTAACTCTTTTACTACGAGCCATTAATAATCTCCTTTTTCTTTATTCATTTTTAACATTTCCTTCAACGTAGAATGTATATTCGTTAGGCTAATCAAAATAAGTCCTAGCATCACAAAAGTGACAATTTCCCCCGTTACAAAGGAAATCACTCCAAGCACTACGAAATAGAAAGTATACAGCCAATTATTCATTATCCAGTCACATCACTTTAGCTAATCAAAGAACCGCCACACTCGAATTAACATCCTCGGGATGAAAGTAATTAAGTTCCAAATCACTTCTATTATGACCGAGTCAAAAATTTCTACCATGTTATCTTTAAAAAATCCGTCTTTCTTTTTTGGTTTTTCTTTCATTCCTTCATCCTTCCTCTCATTAAGTTATACAAGTAAATGATTTGTCGTAAGAAAAGCAAGTACGAGCAGAATCGGCATCCAAACGGCAAAAGTGAAATGATAATAGTGTTCATTCGATTCTTTCGCATAACGTCTTGCCAATAAACCTCTGAACCCAAACAAAACAAGCAGATATAACGAAAGCCATAAATACATCGGAATTGGATTAAGAGGATGATAATCTCCATTCTCGTATCTCGAAATACTTGCCAATACACAACCAATTACAGCGATAATGACCAGAATAACCTCTAAATAAGTTTGATTGTTAGTATAACTTTTATTAGCTTTATACTTTTTTGGAAGATGAAATTTCTTTTTAATAAATCGTTCTAGCATTAGACTACTTATAATTAAAAGAATATAAATTAAAATAATTGCTACCCACTGCATATTCCACACGCCTTTCCAACTAAAACGGGTTTTCTCCTTTGATGAAAGGAATGTATACGACATAAATTGAAATAAAGAAAAGTAACCAAAAAATAATAGAGCTTAAGCGTTCGATATATCGCTCCTGATTATTTTTAATGATTAATACACGTATCATTATATAAAAAAAATACAATAAGAATGAAACCCCAAACCAATTAACCCAAACATCCCCAGTGTAAGGAATGTCAAAGCTCTCATAAATTACTCGCAATAAATTATTCGTTAGAATAAAACCAAAAATTAAATAAACCAAAATTTTAAAAGAGAGAACTGTAGTCATTTTTAAAGTAGCCAGTTTTTATTTCCTCCTTCACCAGGCTCTTACTTTCTATTCTACGTGTAAATACATCAATCAGTTTCAAATTTTAGAAATTTGTGTAAAATATTTTATTAGGCATGGAATGTCTAAATCAAAACAAGCATCTGCTTTTCATACCGTTAAAGGTCCATTTATAAATGCGCAACATATCAAGCGATACTCGCAACATTGAAAGGCAAATGCGCAACGTTTCTTTTTAAACGCGCAACATTATATAGCATTTGCGCAACGTTCACAAAAACCAGTCAATGTCATATTCGTCTCACACCAAGTAAACTTGTTATTCTAAGAATTGGTTGCTTTCAATGATAGTTTGGTTGCTCTAAACCATTTACTGGATGCGCGCAATTAGATTATAGCGGAAATCCAAGCGGTAGCTCCCATTTAGTTTTCTAAACAACAAAAAGCAACCCCTTCATCAAAAGGGATTGCTCAATATCTACTATAAAATTTTCTCTAAAAACTCTTTCGCACGAGCCGACTTTGGCTCTGTGAAAAACTGTGCCGGTGGCGTATCTTCTACAAGCTGGCCGCCATCTAAGAATAATATACGATCTGCTACTTCACGTGCAAAGTTCATTTCATGCGTGACAATGATCATTGTCATTCCCGAATCAGCAAGCGACTTCATTACCGCAAGAACTTCTTTTACCATCTCTGGATCAAGTGCTGACGTTGGCTCGTCAAATAACATGACAGAAGGATTCATCGCTAGTGCACGGGCAATCGCTACACGTTGCTTTTGTCCACCTGATAAACGATTCGGATAAGCATCACGTTTCTCATAAAGACCAACCTGACGTAGTAACTCATCTGCTTTTGCATTCGCTTCTGTTTTCGAAATACCTTGTACATTTCTTGGAGCATACGTAATATTCTCAAGCACTGTCTTATGCGGGAATAAGTAGAAATGCTGAAATACCATTCCTACATTTTCACGTACTTTCATAATGTTTGTGCGCTTGTCCGTTACAATATCTTTGCCGATTGTAATGACACCATTCGTTGGCTCTTCTAATAAGTTTATACAGCGTAAAAATGTAGACTTACCGGAGCCAGAGGGACCAATGATTGCAATTACTTCTTTTTCTTTGATTTCTGTTGAAATGCCTTTTAGCACTTCATTTTTACCAAATGATTTGTGCAAGTTCTCTACTTTAATCACTTCTACTCATCCTCTTTTCTAGCTTTTTACCAAGGAATGTTAAAATGAGCGTCATAATGTAATAAATCACACCAGCAATCATTAAGGCCTCTAAATAATGATAATTCGAACCACCTACTACATAAGCTCGGCGCATAATATCTAAAGCACCGATTACCGTTACAATAGCTGATTCCTTATTTAATGTGATAAATTCATTCATTAATGCTGGCATAATATTTTTCATCGCCTGCGGTAAGATAATATCCTTCATCATTTTGGCATAGGGAATACCTAATGCAAGTGATGCTTCTTGCTGACCTTTATCGACCGCATTAATACCGCCACGAATGATTTCTGAAATATACGCTCCAGAGTTTAAACCAAATGCAAGAATAGCTGCTGGCATCGGATCAATATTAATATCAAAAAGCTGAGGAATAGCATAGTAAATAATCATTAATTGTAAAACGAGCGGAGTTCCACGGAAAATGGATGTATAAAAATCTGCAATGATTCGTAGTACTGTAACTTTTCCGATTTTGCAAAGTGCCAGTAAAATACCTAGCACCATACCCATTATAGTTGCTCCCAACACAATCTGAAGCGTGACACCTATTCCCTTTAATATATAAGGAATAGAGGGAACGACTGCATTAAAATCTAACATATCGTTGCCCTCCTTTCTATTCGAACTATTTAAATGAGTTGAACTTATTCAGCTTCAACCACAAACCATTTCTGTCTTAATTCTTCAATTTTCCCGCTATCGATTAATTCTTTAATTGCTTGGTCAAATTGCGCTTTTAATTCGCTTCCTTCTGGGAATACGGCTGCTTTATAGTCAATATCATCCACTGCAACTGGGAAATAAGTTAAATCTGGATTTCGCTTTACATAGTTTTCAGCTACGATATCTTCAATAATTGCTGCATCAAAACGTTTTGTCATTAATTCTTGTACTACTTCTGGGATTAAATTACGGCTTTCCACTTTTAAATCAACCGTTTTTGCCACTTCTTTTGCAAGATCTTCTTGAATAGAAGAAACTTGGGCACCAACTGTTTTACCAGCTAAATCCTCTACCGTTTTAATGCCACTATCTTTTTTCGTAACAACCATTTGTTGTGTTTCATTGTAAGGTTCTGAGAAGTCTACTACTTTGTCACGCTCTGGGTTTGGACTCATACCTGCTAAAACGAAGTCTACTTTTCCTGCTTGTATTGCTGGGATTAAACCATTGAAATCAATGTTTTCAATTTTCACTTCAAACCCTAATTTTTCCCCTATTAAATTTGCAAGGTCGATATCAAATCCAATAATTTCTTCCCCTTTTGCTGTGTCAACAAATTCGAATGGCGGATAGTCTGCCGATGTACCCATTACTAATACTTCTTTACCCTCTGTTGTTCCTTCACTACCGGATGATTTATCGTTTTGTGACTTTGTGCCACAAGCTGCTAATACAGCGATTACTAATACTAGCATAAGCATAAATAATTTGTTTTTCATTATTATTTCTCCTCCATATAACGGTTAATAGCCTTTTCAAGCATTCCTAAACCGTCATCTATTTGTTCTTTTGTAATGGTTAAAGGAGGAATCATTCGAATAACTTCCCCTTCATTCCCGCATAAGTAGAACAACACGCCTTCTTCTAATGCATAATCTAGAATTTCCATAACAGCTTGTCCATCAACCTTGCCAGTTTCCGGATTGGAAATTTCAATTCCGATCATTAAACCGACAGAACGGATATCGCTTATAATAGGATATTTTGCTTGCATTTTCTTTAACTGTTCTGCTGCATATGCTCCAACTACTTTTGAGTTTTCCACAAGATTTTCCTCGTGAAGTATTTCTAAAGTCGTTAAAGCTACTGAACATGCAATTGGATTACCACCAAATGTAGTACCATGCATGCCGAGTGGCCATTTTTTCATTAATTCTTTTGAAGCGACTGTCGCACTTAATGGTAGACCAGATGCGATACCTTTTGCGATTGCCATGATGTCTGGTGTTACGCCAAAGTATTGTGCTGCAAACCATTCACCTGTACGACCGAAACCTGTTTGCACCTCATCAAAAATTAATAAGATACCATGCTCATCACATATTTCTCGAATTTTCTTTACCCATGCCTTCGGAGGGATGATATACCCACCTTCTCCAAGCACTGGCTCTAAAATGACACAAGCAACTTCTTCTGGTGTCACTTGGTGTTTGAATAGACGTGAAAAATCTTTTTCTAGCTGTTCTACACAGTAAATTTCAGGATCCACTCCTGTTGGACAACCTTTTACGTCTGCATACGGAATTTGATAAGACAGATGCGATGGCTGTAAAAATTTACGATATTTACTTTTAGATGTGGTCACACCTAAAGCCCCTAGAGAACGACCGTGAAAACAACCAGTAAAGGATACAACATACGGACGTTCTGTTACGAATTTCGCAAGTTTTAATGCTCCTTCAATTGCTTCGGTTCCACTATTTGCAAAGAAAAAGCAATCTAAGTTACCTGGCAGAACATCGCCTAGATTTTTGGAAAGCTGTAAAATAGATTCGTACATAATAACTCCAGATGGACCATGTACAAGCTGATCCGCCGCATCCTTAATACTTTGTACCACTTTTGGATGACGATGCCCGGTATTAGCTACCGCAATCCCAGAGGTAAAATCTAAATACGTTTTACCGTCTGCACCATAGTAATAACAGCCTTCTTCTTTCACGATCGGTATATTTGGATGATCCTTTGCCATACTTGGTGCTAGATAATCTCCCATTTGATCATATAATTCTAACCAGTTACTCAAACTGTTCACCTTCACTTTTCCATAAGTTATTCTATTAGTTAACAAAGAGCTGAACGATATCTACTCGTACTAGTAGTAGAAATATCTCGTCCGTCTTTGACTGTTTTTTTAGCATGTATACAATATAGACCCTTGCGCATAATTATTCAACAAGTTTTTTTGCGGTTGAAAAAGTTTAAATTAGTCAAATCTTCAGTATTATCCCCTTAAAATTTCTATTAATGAATGAAGAATAAAATGTTGGAATTATTTTAGTGAAAATGTCGGCATTTATAGGTTCACGAAGAAACAATTTACAGCTTTTTTCGATTCGTAAAAAATGATGGGGAGCCATAAATACTACGGCTCCCCACATTAGTTCTTAAAACTTTTTATAATTTATGTACAATTGTTTTTAATTCTATCAAATCATCTATGACAAAATCAGCCTGTGCTAGTTCATCTTCTTGTGCAAAATCAAAATTACAGCCAATTGCAATTAACTCATTATTTTTCGCCGCATTGATATCAGATAAACGATCTCCAACTACCGCAGCTTTTTTTATATCATATTTTTCGATAATTGTTTTAACTAAATCACCTTTATCAAGCGTCTGTATTTGTTGAATACTAAATGTCTCCGTAACCCAATTATCCAAATTATAATAATGTACAATTGCTTTTAAGTATTCTGTTAAACCATTACTTGCTATGTAGATGGAATAATTATTTTCTTTTAGATAACGGAAAACTTCCTTTACGTTAGGATATAAAGCTCCTTTTCCGCTTTTTATGTTTGCCGTTAATCTTTCTAGAAAATAAGCATCCACTTGCTCTCTTACTTCAATAGAATGATTAGGTAACAACGCTTCCCATACTTTTGGTAAAGGTACACCCATAATCTCTCGATATTTCTCAATAGGAGTTATTGAATCCCACTTATTTAATGAACGCAAATGGTTAAAAGTATCATCTAACGATAATTCTAGAATTTTATCTGTTTGAAATAGAGTTCCATCCATATCAAAAATCAGTGATTGTAACATTGCTTTTCTCCTTATACAAATATATTTTCAATCTTCATCATAATATATTGTTTAAATTAAGCTAATCACTTTTAAGTATATGTATTACAGAAAATTTAAGCAATTCAACATATGATTATTACTTTTTTTATGTATTTTACATCCTAAAAAGGGCGAGTATTCTCTACGTTAGCTTTTTAATTTCTATATTAATTTATTTTAGAGGGAAAAAGCCTACGATTTAATGAAGGGATATACAAAGCTAAAAAAATAGATCGACCTAAACTAAACAAAATGAAGGCCAACCACAACCCATGATTTTGAAGAGTAGGTACGGATATATATAACACTAAGAGAAAGATACCTAAGGCATAAAGCATTGAATTCCTAATTGGTTTAGCCTCCGTCGCACCAGTAAACACTCCATAAAGAACAAGACCAAAGCTCGCACTTATGGGAAACAGCAAAATCCATTGTTCATAAGTAGAAGTTAACTCAATGATGCTCTGTGATTGAGTAAAGAGTGGAATGACTAGACCCTTACATAAATAAAATACCACAGTAATAAGAAGGGATGTAATAATGGCCCATTGCCAAGATAATGATAATGTTTTCTTGTATAGATCCCTATCATTTGAACCTATCGCTTTCCCAACGTAAATACTAGAAGCATTCGCTAAGCCATCAAAGGTATAAGCCATCATGTAGTGGATTTGAATTAGTACAGCATTAGCAGCTAATATTTCTGTTCCATAAGTGGCTCCCTTTGCTGTAAATAAATTGAAAACGACAAGCAAACAGAAGGTCCTAATCATTAAATCTCGATTCATGTTCACCATCTTTTTTAAAGGTTCTGGATTCATAATTTCTCTTATTGAAGGGAATTTAAATGGTTGTGGCAGTAATTTTAATATAATGATTACACTCAAAATAACTGTTGCTATTTCAGCAATAAGTGTAGCCCATGCTACACCAGATACACCCCATAAAAAAACTTTAACAAACAAGACAGCAAGTATAATGTTAATAAGATTCATAAGTATCTGAAGTGTTAATGATAACTTTACACGGGCTCGTCCAACTAACCAACCCATGAAGACATAATTCATTAGCGCAAATGGTGCTCCCCAAATCCTTACGGAGAAATAGTCAGATGCGTACTCAAAAACAGCAGATTTAGGGCTAATAAAGGTAAGGGCCAAATTTAGAATTGAAGAAAGCTTATTCCTACCACTAAAGCTATAAACAACGGCCTAATAAGTGCAAATAATTGTTGCCGCTCGTCATTTGCCCCTTCTGCTTGAGCTGCAAAACCTGATGTACTAACTCTTAAAAAGCCAAATAACCAATACAGTGTATTAAAAATAATTGTACCAATTGCCACGCCTCCGATATAAGCTGGATTTGGTAACTGGCCCACAACAGCCATATCTACCACCCCAAGTAAAGGTGTTGTTATAGTAGAAATAGTAAGAGGAATTGCTAGAGCAAGATAGGTTCGGTGATTCATCAATACAACTCCATAACTATTTTATAAGTGGTGATCACCACTTAATCTTTTCTAATTAAATTCATCAATTTCAACCATTATCTAAAAAATTGAAATCAGTTCTTTTGTATATGGGTGACGTTCGTTACTAAATAATTGTTCGCTCTTAAATTGATCAACAAGACGACCTTCTTTCATTACTAGAATGCGCTGGCACATTTGACTAACTGCAGCAAGGTCATGTGAAATAAATAAATAAGAGAGATTTAAAGTTTGGTGAAGCTCCGTTAATAAGTTAAGCACCGCCCTCTGAGAGATTACATCCAGGCTTGCGGTTGGTTCATCTAAAACAATAAGCTCCGGTTCAATGCTTATCGCACGAGCAATCGTTACACGCTGTCTCTGTCCTCCACTTAACTCATGCGGGTATTTATTTGATAAATGAGACGGCAGCTCAACAGCTTCAAGAAGTTGTTTTACAAAGGCATCCTTTGATGTGAAGGTAAAATGGCTAAGGTTAAGTTCCTTGTTATACTGGGCATAAGGGTCAATTAGCGAATCCTTTACTTTTAACTTTGGATTTAAAGCAGCTGAAGGATTTTGAAACACTATTTGCATCTTTTTCCGGTAAGAACGGAGATGACGTTCATCCAGATGTTCAATTGCTTCTTTTCCAAAATATATGGAACCACTGTCAATCGGTTCAATCCGTAGCAAGCAACGAGCTAACGTACTTTTACCACAACCACTCTCACCGACGAGACCAAGACACTCACCCTTGTTCAGTTTAAATGAAACCTGATCAACCGCTACTTTCCCGCCCTGATAATATTTGGTTAGGTCTTTAATTGTTAGAAGACTCATCCTTTCCCCACCTCCTGTAAGCCCGATGGTAAACCTTGACCCAGTATAGGGGCAGCTTCAATTAACTGTTTAGTATACTCATGCTTTGGATGATCGAGTATACGGTGTTTCCCTCCTGATTCAACAATACGCCCTTCCTTCATTACAGCTAAACGGGTAGCATAGCGTCTCACATGTCTCCAATCATGTGTGATGAATAGGATTGCACAACCTGTTTCCTGTTGTTTTTTTGCAAGCAACTCTAAAATACGATGTCCTGATACGCTGTCAAGTGCGGTTGTTATTTCATCTGCAATCAATAAATCAGGGGATAGTAAAAGAGCTATGGCAATTGATACCCGCTGAAGTTGTCCCCCACTTAACTGAAAAGGATATCTATTGTACAAATTTTCATCTAGTCCAACTGATTCAAGAGAATTAATTGACTCTTTTTTTCTATCTTTGGCATTCTCAATCCCGTGGGCTTTTTGATATTCATCAAGATGTTGGCCAATAGTTCTAAAAGGTGTAAAAGAGCCTTGATAGTCTTGGAAAACATAGGACAAACTTCGCCCACGAATTGTTTGAATTTGCTTTGGTAATAGGGATAGCAAATCTTCTCCTTTAAAATAAATATTCCCTTCCACCTGCAAATTTGTAGGAAGCATTTGTCCTATTGCTTGTGAAAGTAAGCTTTTTCCACTTCCACTTTGTCCAACCAGTGCAAACCATTCACCTTTTTCAATGGATAGTGACACATTATCAACAACTTTCTTTCCTCTACTACTAATGGAAACTTGCTCAATCGATAAACTCACTGTTCCACCTCTTTCTTCACATCAAAATGATCACGTAAATAATCGCCTGCCATGTTAGTTAATAACACAACCATCACTATTGCTAAGCCTGGATATATCATTAGTTCAGGTCTCGACTGAAAATATGGGCGTGATTCATTTAGCATTGCTCCCCATTCAGGAGTCGGGGGCTGCACACCAAGCCCAATGTAGGAAAAAGCTGAAATAAGCAAAATAATTTTGCCAAGGTCGAGGCTTGCAAGTACTAGAACATGTCCTAAGATATGAGGTAATAAATGTTTACGTATAATTTTTGTAGGAGCAAGTCCATTAGTACGGGCAACCAGTACATATTCTTTTTGTGATTCCGTTAAAACCGTACTGCGTACAAGACGAGCATAACTCACCCACTTCACCATGATAATCGCAAATACCAAATTACCAATCCCTGGTCCAAGTAAACCACTTAGAACAATTGCCACAATAGTATCTGGAAAGGCTAAAAACCCATCGGCAGTACGCATAAATACGCGATCAACTAATCCACGTTTATATCCAGAAATAAGACCAAAAGGGACACCAATAATTAGCGCTGCAATAAGCGCAAGCAAACTATAGCCTATTGTCTGCTGAGCACCTATCAGTAACCTAGTCAGAACATCCCTGCCAAGTTGATCGGTACCAAATGGGTGTTGGAGGCTCATCCCTAGAAGACGCTCATCTAGGTTTGTTAAGTTTGGATCATGTCCCAAATAGAAAAAAGTATATATGGCAACTAGTAAGATTAAAATCAAGCATATTAAACCCGCTAGACCTGTCCAACTATTCTTTTTCGTTTTAGGCATACGCAAAAATAATCCATTCATCGATCGTTCCCCCTTTCTTTCAGTTTCAATTCAGGATTTAAATATCTGTAGGACAAATCCACACATGTATTTACAACAAAAACAATAATCGCCATGATTAAAATGTACCCCTGTATGAGTGGATAATCGCGTTGACGTATGGCATCAACGACAAGTTTTCCTATTCCTGGATATGCAAACAATACTTCAATTACTATAACCCCGCCAATCAGACTTCCTAAACTGACTCCAAAAACTGTAATAACAGGTGGGAGGCTATGTCGAAATGCATGCACTAAAAAAATACGCTTTTCTGACAATCCACGGGCTCTTGCTGCTCGGATAAACTCCTGACTAAGCGAATCTAGAAGGCTAGATCGAAGTAAACGAACATAGACACTTGAAATAGCTAGCCCAATTGTCAATGAAGGTAAAATTAATGAAGCGACCCCATTTCTCCCCATCGTCGGAAGCCAGTTAACACGGACACCGAATAGTTCGATAAGAATAAGACCCAGCCAAAAACTTGGGATAGCTGCACCAAGAACTGAAACGGTCCTCCCTAATTGATCAATCCAGCTATTTCGGTAAAGGGCAGATAAAGATCCTAGAGGAATCGATATAACCAGCATGACGAGCAATGCACCAACAGTTAATTCCATAGTCGCAGGCAAGCCCGTTAAAATCATATCGATTACAGGTTGACCAGTGACATAGGATACACCGAAATCTAGCTTGATAAATTTTAAGAGCCAAAGCCCATACTGGACGAGCAATGGCTTATTAAATCCCATCTCTTCTCTTAATGCATCCACTTGCTCCTGACTAACAGAAAGTTCGTCAACATTTAAGATGGTTAACACAGGATCTCCAGGTGCAAGACGAACAACTAAAAAACTGATAAATGTAATAAACAACATAAAAATAAATATTTCTAAAAATTTTCGCGCGAGAATCCGCAGCATCTACTTCACATCCAACTGATTAGTAATCATGTAATATTCGCTTCTTGTTGTGACCCAATTTTCAACTTTGTTTTCGTTATAAGCAACAATAGTAGATGGATGCAAGACAAATGAATTGATCACGTTGTCATGAACGTAAGTAGCCGCCTGCTCTGCAAGTACAGCTCGCTCTTCTTGATGGACAGTTTGATTGAGCTTATCAATAATTGCAGTTAGTTCAGGCTCATGAGAACCACTAAAGTTAAGCGCACCTGTAGGATGGTATGTTGCATTTAAATAATAGCCTGCATCCCCTCGTGGAGCTGTTAGATTGCTATACGTCGCCAAATCCCAATCCCGGTTAGATGCCATGTATTCTTCTGGAATATCGATTTGACGAATTTCTACATCAACTCCGATTTGCTTAGCATCCGATTGAAAGACTTGAGCTATTAAAGGCAAATCTGCTCGAGCACTGTAAGTTAAAAGGGTAAATTTAAGCTGTTCTCCATCTTTCTGCATTTTCCCATCTTTGAGGGAATACCCTGCTTCCTCTAGGTACTTAATCGCTATATCCGCTCCAGTTTCACTCTTCTCATAAGTTGGGGCAAAAGGCAATGATGGTAAAAATGGACTAACAGCCGGCTCAGCGTAACCTAACAGAATATTATCCACAATTTTTTGGCGATCAATCAATGCATCAACTGCATGTCGAACGTGAATATCCTGTAAACTTTCACGTTCCATATTCATAGTCATTTGATGTACACGGAATGTCGCAGTGGATTCGACTTCTATTCCATCAAGTGCTTTTAAAGATTCCAGACTCTCTACCTCTGGACGATATACAATATCAACCTGTCCAGACTTTAGTGCAAGCGACCTTGCATTGGCATCCTCATTAAAGGAAAATGTCACTGAATCGAGGTTTGTAGCTCCATCCCAATAATCATCAAAACGTCCAAGCTCTAATTTGCTTCCTGGGGAGAATGACTTCAATACAAAAGGACCTGTACCGACTGGTTTATTGACAATGTCCTCTTCTGTCACGTCAATAATTGAAACATTTGGATTCACTAGTTCAGAAATAAACTCTGGAAAAGGTTCCTTTGTTGAAATATGTAATATGTATCCATCTGCTTCCACTTTGTCTATTTTTAAAGCGTTTTGTATGGCTACACTTTCTTTCAACGCTCGGTCAAGAGAAGCTTTTACCGCTACAGCATCCATTTTTTTACCGTTATGAAATGTAACATCTTCACGGAGCTTAATCGTCCAATGCTGACCATCTTCTCCTTCCCAGCTTTCAGCAAGCCATGGTGCGACAGTTAGATTTTCTTCATCCAAACGCACCAGTGTTTCGGTGATGCCAGCTCTTAACGGAATATAACTCGAATCAACATGAGGATCTAAAGAATTAGTCGAAAAATTATAAAGAAAATGGATATGCTTGTCTGTTACATTTTCTTCTTTTGTCCCATTAGAGGATTCTGTACAGGCACTCAACAAGTAGACACATATCAAGAAGATAGCTATTTTAAGTATTTGATTTCCTTTAAATGCAGATGAGCTCTTATTAACAGCTGAGCTGTGCCTCTTATTTCTTTTAATATAGTTCATAATAACCGTCTCTTTTCTTATCGTATTTTATAAATCGTAATTATTACGTTTTGAATTATATCGTAACAATTACGATTTAACAAGAAAAATTTTAACCTTTTCATAGATTGTTTAATATCTTTGTAAATTCAACGGACTATTCTGCTTGTAACTATGGATAAAATAATTCGTAATTTAAAACATTGCATCCGCAATTCGAAGTCTTTATTTGAGTTGATTTAACCTAGAGTCAACGACAAAAAAACACAAATGAGATCATCCCACCTGTGCCTTTATTGAAAACCAAACTGTATAAGTATCGAATGCTTGCCAATACCAGGATGCAAATGGATTCTTCTAATGATTCTGCAATAACGTACTATATACCTTTAAATAGAAAGATGTAACATTCATAAGAAGACTTGAAAGGAGTGTCCTCATGAACATTACATCTTTTTTACTATACTGTTTTATCGTTACCTTTACACCTGGTCCTACTAATATCGTCATATTATCCACCGTGCATAATTACGGGTTCAAAAAGGCAATGGAATATACATATGGAGCAACGATTGCTTTTGGTCTATTACTTGGTATTTCTGCTATGTTGAATACAGTGCTTGTAACGTTTATACCTAAAATTTTAATAGGTATGCAGATGATAGGAACCATTTATATGTTATATCTCGCTTACCAAATTTACAAAATGGATTCTTCAGATCCCAGTGATAAAAAAACAGGCACTTTTATCTCAGGCTTTCTTATGCAATTTTTAAATCCGAAGGTTGTTCTATTTACACTGACTGTCATTCCTAGTTTTGTTTTACCTTACTATAGCGACACGCAAGCAGTGACAATAAATGTTATAGTTATAATGATTATTGGATTTTTAGCATTTACGACTTGGGTTCTTTTCGGTGCACTCTTCAGGCAGTTTTTACAAAAACATAAAAAGATAGTGAATGTGATAATGGCATTAAGTTTGGTTTATGCTACCATCATGATCTGGATATAGGGGAACGTTTTAAGGGGTGAATAAAATGGACAAATTTATCTATAAAAAATCGGCTGGTATTACCGCGTTATCTGCTAGTATGACTGATTTTACATACAAAAAACACGCTCACAAAGAGTATGCAATAGGGGTAACATTACGGGGTATTCAACAGTATCACTTGAATGGTAGTTTGCAATCATCCTCTCCAAACGGGGTTATGCTTTTTAATCCAGAGCAAACACATGATGGAATGGCATATGATGAGTCAGGTATTGATTATGTGATGCTATATATTGAACCCGAAATGATTTTAGAAGCCACCCAAAAAAAGGACATCACACGTTTTTCAACACCCATTGTGTATGACAATCAAATTAAACAAAATATATTAAATCTTTCCCAGGCCATATTAAGGGGAAAAGATGAGGCTATGTGTAATGAATTATTCTTATCACTAACCGATAACCTAATTCAAACTGATTTTTCTACCGACTATAAGAGAGAAGATTCTTTCATTAAAAATGCGAAGGACATGCTTCATACCAACTTGGATAAAGTACTGAAACTCGATGAAATATGTAAAGAGCTTCATGTATCGAAGTTCCAGTTTATTAGGTCTTTCAAGGCCCATACTGGAATTACGCCATACCAATATTTTCTTAACTGCAAGATAGAACGTGCTAAGAAGTTGATAGAGCAAAATAGAGATATTTATTCAGCGGTTGCTGCCTGTGGTTTTGTTGATTTAACTCATTTAAACAAACACTTTAAAAGCATCTATGGAACAACCGCATTTGAATATATGTCGCATTTAAATTGAGGTAGATGCTTGTATTTTTATACTTTGTGTTAAAATTAACCACAAATAATGATTGGAGGGATAGATGTGGAATTTTTATCTGTAATCTCTTTTTTGGGGGCAGCTATAGTTCTTACCGTTATGCCAGGACCAGATAATTTGTTCACTTTGGCACAGAGTATAGCAAAAGGTAAAAAAGCAGGAATTTTTACTACGCTTGGGCTCTGCACAGGATTATTGGTCCATATTATTACTGCAACGCTCGGAATTTCAGCAATCATATATCAATCAGCATTAGCATTTTCAATAGTAAAATATGCAGGTGCAGCATATTTGTTATTCTTAGCATATAAGTCATTTACAGAAAAAGATTCAGGTTTAAATCTCAACATCGAGGACTCTTTAGACTACAAATCTTTATACCAGAAAGGAATAATAATGAATCTTTTAAATCCAAAAGTTTCTTTATTTTTCCTGGCATTCTTCCCACAATTTATTAATTATGAAAATGGAAACGTTTCGATACAAATGCTTGTCTATGGTATTCTATTTCTGATTCAAACTTTAATAATCTTTACTTTAATTAGTATGTTTGCTGGAAAAGTTGGTGTCTTCTTACGCAAGAATAGGTCATTATCTAAAAAGATCAACATTATTCAAGGGTCTTTGTTTACACTTATAGGTTTAAAAATTGCCTTAAGCCAAAAATAATAGTTTATACATAAAAGAGTAGCCCAATGCTACTCTTTTCTTTAACAAGGCCTATTTTAATTAATTGTCAATATCATGTGAGATGTTTCTGAAACCCCATTCCAATTCAAAGCATTATTTAATAAGGCTATGTTAAAGTTAGAGGTTGATTTAAGATAAAAAAATGAGCTGGAAGATCTTCTTCAAGCTCATTTTAATTTGATTTCCTCTTTGCTAAAGTACCTGTTAGTTTAAGTGAAAATTACCATTCTTTTAAATACCTAATATATCTCTACCGTGACCATTATCTAAGCTTTGCACCAGTAACTCCATACAATTTACGGCATCGTCTGAATCGTCAAATACAGTTTGTAACACTGTTTCTTCTAGACCTTCTCCGTGGAATGATACAACGTGATAACCTAAACCATTTACTTTTTTGTAATCGTTTTTTAGGAGAAATTCTATACCTTCCTTTTCGGATTTTAAAAGGTAAATCGCAAGTACATCATCTAACAAAGTATTACCTTTTCTCTCCTCTACTGGTCTAATCATATTCAATTCACTCTCGTTGATGATGGTCGAGAATTTTTCATAGTTTTCAATTACTTCATTCGATAAGTGATGACAGTATTCATCAACTTCAAGAGGATTAAGAGGATATAATCCTTTGTTCTTTTGTTCGTGGAGATATTCAGAAAATGCTTTAGCTAATGCTTTAGCAAATCTCTCAAAGTCAAATTTGTAATTGCTAAAAATAGGTTTACAACCATCATCGCTAGGAATGAGAGTTTCAACACATAGGTTTTTCTCTTCCACCGTTAAATAATATGTCACTGCAAAACCGTAACCGTTTATTTCAGCTTTGTTCACTTTTCCAGTCCATAGTTGTAATAGCAACTCAAAGAAATGAGGAACTGAAACGGCTGGAACCATAAATGTGAATTCGAGTTCTTGACCGTCTCCATTTGTTTTAATTCTAGCATCCCTGTGATGATCTATATCGTAAATAATTGTATATTGATTTTCCACGAAAAAAACACTCCTTTAGTTATCTCATTAGACTGACCGTTAGTAATAGGTAAGCATTTGAAGTTATCTCCAGCTTTTCCCCTACTCCGCACGGAACGTGCCAGTTTCCAAGCATTCCGCGTTCCATCTA